>CANHRW010000006.1 GCA_947462865.1 Bacteroidota bacterium
ACCCTGTTGAATTTGTTTACTTGGGAAAACATCTGTTTGCAACACCTCTCTCACCTTGTGATTGGACATGGCATTAGGGTCTGATTTAAGGTGTGCCGGTGTAAATACATCGTTGCGGTAAAATGTGGTAGCTATTGTATACCATGCTAAATTGGCTCTTTTATAGCCATAATCTAATTTGCTTAGTGTATTCCCTTCCGGAAACAAATCGGGCTGTCCTTGCGGAGTGCTAGCCAATGCCCAGGTATTGCCCATCCGTAAATCAAATGGTGTTTCTGCACCTTCAAAATCATCTACATAGGCTGTTCCTTTTTGGCTCAATGAATTTTGTATACCTGGTATCAGGCGAGCATATTCACCCGCAACAGTTATGGTAGAAGTTTCCTTGGTTTCAATAAAAGGTAGTTTGTCTACTAGCTTAGTCAACAGTCTAGAATTGCGTGTATAAGCACCATCAATACCAATGACCAAGTTTGAAATAGGTTCTTCTCCTATATTGACTTTAGGTGTTAAAGGTCTTTCAGTCATAAACATAAACGTTGACCCCAACACCAAATCTTTACTTTGTTTGTAATCAAAACGGGCACCCATCATGCTGCGTTGTTGAATCTGAAACAAATTGTTACTTTCAGATGAAACCCTTATGATGGCTCCAGAATTGAGTAAAGCCGCATTTACAATTTTAACCCTACCCAAATTGTAATCTACAATAAAGTCAGAATTTTCAACCAATTGTGCTCCATTAGCAGTAACCCTAACCGATCCTCTAGGAACATTGGTAGAACCCAAAGCGATTTCATTTGTACTAGAACCCTGATAACTTCCTCTGATAAAAAATTTATTGAATTGGGGTTGCTGAACGGCAGAAAACCTGGTTGAATCATACAAAGAATAAAAACAATAATAATTTGCCAAGGCTGGGTCTTGTTGAAATTTCTGCTGTAAGTATGTTCCAAAAGGTTCGGTGCTTGGTAAAAAAATACGCCCTGTTTGTGAGTTAACGGTTACACCTTCAATAAAATCAAACAAGCCATCTGACACTTTTTCTTGTTGAGTATTGAGCTGGTCTAATTGAAAAACATTCAACAATGGAATACCAGTCAATTGAGGTTCATTTTTAACTGGTAAGTAGTTTAAATCTGCACCAGATGGATCATCAGCATAAACTATATTGAGTTTAAAATCTTTTTGTTGAATTTGAAATGCTCCCAATGAATACACATTCTTCATCATCAAATCCCACATAGGCAAATCAGGCCTTTGTGATGGTCCTTTAATCATTTTCAGAAACATGATTTCAGGAACCGCTGTATTGCGCGGAACATCTAAACTGAATTCTCCTACTTTAAATGGAATGCCATTAATTGTTCCCTCATATGCAACAGCAAGTACATCGTCATTATTCAATGACTGGTTCAAAGAAATATAACCCAATCGTTGATTGAAGCTAAACTCATTGGGACCTAATTGACGTGCAAAATTAATGATTTGATATTGGGTAATTGGCAACAATTGTGTTTGAGATTCATCTGCCTTTAATTGATTTTGAATTTGATAACTAGCTCTCAAAACTGCAGCTTTATTGGCATCTCCGTTACCGTTTAAATATTGGTATAAGCCATTGACTTCATTGCCCAAATTTCCTCTAGATGCATTGATTGCCCAATTTGGATTGTTTCTTTTAGTCGTTTCACTTAAATCTGAGAAACCAATCACATCTCTGGATTGCTCAAATGAACCCGTACGGTTTGTCACCCAAACTTCTACCCTTGTAATGACAACTGGAGAACCAATGAAGGGCAAATTGTTCAACCATTTTTCATAATTATCTCTAAAATAATGTGACAAAAAATAATGTCTATTCATGTCGTAGTTATCGCCCTGAATATCAAATCGAGTAGTCACTGATCCTCCTGACAACTCGGTTTCTTGAGTTTTACCTCTTTGTTGAGACACAACACCTGTAACCGTTAATTTTCCAAATTGAAGGGTCCCCTTTACTCCAAATAAACTTTGGCTACCTTGAATCAACGAAGATTGCAAAGGCAGACCTACATTCCCTAATTCAATTTTTTTAATGATATCATCTTCCTTTCCTTCATAATCGAGTTTCATTTGATTCTCAAACTCAAATGTGGCTTCTGTATCATAATTCAGATTCAATCTCATTTTCTCACCTATAGCACCACTCACATTCAATTGAATTTTTTGTCTAAAATCGAACTGCCCAGTACTTTGTTGCCTCAATGAAAATGCTGGATTACGAACTGTATTGAAATTTCCAGAAAAAATCAATTCAGCAGTACCTCTTGGTTTGATATCTATAATGCCATTTCCAAAAATGCGGTCTATGACTTTGTTGCTAATGTTGAGTTGAGGGATAATGCCCGTTCCCCTTGTAAAATTTTGTGCTTGTGCCCTTTGTCTAAAGTATGAAGCGTTATTGCGTTGACTTTCTTTTTTAAATTGTTCACTTACCTTAATACTGCTTGGCAATTTGTAATCGGCAGGTCCAATTTTAGCTGAATATTTATAATCCATCTTATCTGGATCCAATTCAAAATTTTGTTTGATATTGGCAGGATCACTTAAATCTAATGGATGTTTGGGTGCATACAATTGATACGGTTTTTTATCCTGTATTGGATAGGGTAAATTTGTTTTACTCGTATCAACCTCTTCTGAATCAGGGACTAAAATAGAGAAATCAGACAGTGGTTTGGTGTTACCTAAGGGCATTGAAGACCAAGCCAATGAGTATACAAAGGCAAATCCGACCAAAAGGTTTACATAAAGACTTTTTTTACTACTATACAAAGTAGATGTTTCCCATCAAAGAATTTTTAAAGTTAATTTAACCAATTGTTCAACGCTCAAATTAGGGTTTTGTTGCCTTATTTTATTGAGACCTTTTTCAGATTCAACTTTTGAGAATCCTAGCATCTGCAATGCTGCCAATGCTTCTTCAACATCTTTGTTTGCAACTTGTAATCCTGTGCCCATGCCTTCATCGCCAATCTTTTTCAATTTGTCCTGTAAATCAATCACAAGCCTTTGTGCTGTTTTGGGGCCAATCCCCTTGATGGTTTTCAGCAATGCCCAATTACCTGCTAAAATAGCCTGCGTAATTTCATGAACTTTCAAACTAGACAAAATTACCCTAGCCGTATTGGCTCCCACCCCGCTTACAGAAATGAGTTGCAAAAATAATTGTCGCTCATTTTCTTCAGCAAAACCAAATAAAGTGTGGCTATCTTCCTTGATACTCAGGTAAGTTAGTAATTTTACTTGATCTGCTTCACCCAACAATCCATAGGTATTAAAGGAAATCTGAATCCCATAACCAATGCCATTGCAGTCTATCACCACATAGGCTGGCGAACGATACGTAATTTTTCCTTGAATATGCGTTATCACAATTGTTTTGCTTGACTCGCAAAATAATAAAATCTTTGAAATTCAAAAGCCCTATCTTTCAATCAATTTTAAATAGTATACATGAAAATTTCTCCCTTTTTGTTTTGGAGCCTCTTCATCTTGGCTTTTGGAGCCAATTCTTGTCAAATAATAGGACTAAAAAAAATAAACGCTTCATGGGAAAATGGGCTACTGAAGACCTCGGGATGGCAGAAAAATGGGAATAAAACAGGCCAATGGAAAAATTACAGCAGTACAGGTTGGCTAGAATCTAGAGAAAAATGGGCTAATGGAAATCTAAAATGGACCATTTATTACAACGAAAAACACCAAAAAACGTCATGGAAAAATAACAAAGGTGAAGAAAAATTTTTTAAGTCTTGTGAATGTAACCGCTAGTTTAGTTGGTAAGGTGCTACCAAATCAAAAGCCGGTATTTGAACCTCTATTAGCTTCCCATCTATGAGGCGTTCCATTTGGTAAGTACCTTTCATCCTTCCAATAGTTGAATTCAAGGCACAACCAGAAACATATTTAAAAGTTTCGCCTGGCTCTAAAACAGGTTGCTGACCTACAACACCCTCTCCTTCTACCTCCATATCGCCATCAAGTGGGTCTATAATTAACCAATGTCTTCTCAATAATTTTACTGTGTAATCGCCCAAATTACTAATACGAATTCTGTAAACAAACATACGACAGAGTTTATCATCGTCTTGTTGTTCGCCATTGTACGAGGTTTCAACCTCTATTTGAATCTGATTTGTAATTGCAACAGGCATGTTCAATTTTTTAACAAGATAAAAAACGAAAACCAAGGTTCAAAATCTTGAACATAAAATGACATTAAATTAACCTGAAAGTGATATTGAGATTAGAAAATTGTGTCAGTTATGGCTAACAATCCAAGAAAAATACATTTGGCATGCATTTCGGATGTACACCTTGGTACATTTGGATGTAAGGCAAAAGAATTGAACCGGTATTTGAAAAGTATCGAACCTGAAATCTTGATTTTAAATGGAGACATTATTGATATCTGGCAATTCAGTAAAAGCTACTGGCCAAACGCTCACATGAAAATCATTCAAAGAATATTAAAGATGATGGGTAAAGGCACCAAAGTGTATTACTTAACAGGAAACCACGATGAAATGCTGAGGAAGTTTGCCGATTTTAGTATGCATAATTTTGAATTGTGTAACAAATTGGTTCTAGAATTAGACGAAGAAAAAGCCTGGTTTTTTCATGGAGATGTATTTGATATTACCATGAAACATAGCAAATGGTTGGCAAAATTAGGAGCCATCGGATACGATACACTTATACTTTTGAATGCATTTGTGAATTGGATCAGTGTAAAAATTGGTAGAGAAAAGTTGTCTATTTCAAAGCAAATTAAAAACGGGTTTAAACAAGCTTTGAAATTTATTGCTGACTTTGAACAAACAGCCATTGAATTGGCACTTAAAAAAGATTACGATTATGTTGTATGTGGCCATATCCATCAACCTCAAATGAGGCTCGTAGAAAAAGATGGCAAGCAAATTACTTATCTCAACAGTGGCGATTGGGTTGAAAATTTAACAGCGTTAGAATACCAAAACAAAGAGTGGAAATTGATTTCCTACCACGAGTTATTTGATACGGATAGTGAATGGGCAGATGAGGTTGATGAAGCCGTTGATTTGAACCAATACACCAATATTCAAATGCTTTACCAAACCATTATAAAATGAAAATTTTATTTGCCATACAAGGAACTGGAAACGGTCACATAAGCCGAGCCAAAGAGATCATCCCCTATTTATTAAAATATGGTGAACTCGATTTATTGGTAAGTGGGAACCAGAACGAAGTGCAATTGCCCCAACTGGTAAAATTTAAAAAAAATGGCATTGGGTTTACCTTCGGTAAAAAAGGTGGAGTAGATCTTATAGATTCTATTAAACAGCTAAAACCATTCGATTTTTTTAGGGATATTTATCAATTGCCTGTAGAAAAATACGATTTAGTTATCAATGATTTTGAACCAGTTTCTGCATGGGCCTGTAAAATCAAAAAAACACCATGTTTTGGATTGAGTCACCAAGCCTCATTTTTGTCTCCTAAAACACCAAAAATTGAAAGCAAAGACCCATTTTCACCATGGATATTAAAAAATTATGCTCCGGTAACCGATAAAATTGGATTTCATTTTCAAGCATACGACACCTTTATAAAGACGCCAGTAATCAGAAGTTTAGTTAGAAAAAATGGACTCAGTAACAAGGGTCACATAACCGTATACTTGCCAGCCTACAGCGACGAAATTGTTACGAAATTTTTTAACAGAATTCCTGAAATTGAGTGGCATGTATTCAGTAAACATAGCAAGAAGGCTTATTATGCAAACAATGTAAGCATTCAGCCAATACATAATTTAGCTTTCATAGAAAGCCTTTGCAGCAGTGATGGCTTAATCACCAATGGTGGCTTTGAAAGCCCGGCTGAGGCTATGTATTTAAAGAAGAAACTCATGGTCATACCAATGAACAACCAGTACGAACAATTGTGTAATGCAAAAGCTTTGAAAATGATGGGCATAACCGTCTTACACAAAATTGATGATACTTTTTATAACAGCCTGCACAATTGGTTGGAATATGCTTGCCCCGTAAATGTAAATTATTACGACACGGTTGAACAAACCATTGAAGAGCTCATGTATAAAACTGCACCCAATTTAAAATTGGCACTATAAGCGAGTTTTATCGTTATCATTTTATCTTTGAGGCTATGCAAGAATTAGAGCCTTTTTACAGATGGCGCGATATTTACCAAAGTGAGAACGACAACAACTCTCCATTTTATGGCAGAGAATACAGCGAATTTGAATTTACCAATCAGGTGTACAATTACCTCATACATCCACAATGGGATGAATTTGGGTCTCCAACATTGTATGTAAAAATTTTATACGCTGATTACTTTAAGCAGTTTGCCATACTTGAACTCATAGGCGAATGGAATGATGCCATTCACAACGATGTCATGTTTTTAAAAAGAGAAGTTGCAGAACCACTTAACATGGCTGGTATCAATAAATTTATTTTAATAGGCGAAAACATCATGAATTTTCATGGTTCTGATGACAGCTATTATGAAGAATGGTACCAAGATGTAGAAGCCGAAGACGGCTGGATTGTTGCATTAAATTTTCACCCACATGTATTGGAAGAATTCAAGCAATACAACTTAGATTATTATTTGGTATTTGGGGGTGAATTAGACCAATTTAATTGGAGGAAATTCAACCCATTGCAATTGTATAGTGAGGTTCAAAAAATAATCAGCCACCGCTTGGGTTAGGCTGTTTTAAGCACCAAAACCTTCTTTTAGTTTTTCTGCATTTTCAGCAATTTGCAATTGGTCTATGAACTCCTGAATTTCTCCACTCATTACCTCAGGCAAATTGTATTTTGTAAAATTAATGCGGTGATCGGTTACTCTAGATTGTGGGTAGTTATAGGTTCTAATTTTGGCAGAGCGGTCTCCAGTTGAAACCATTGTTTTTCTTCTGCTCGAAATGGCATCATTGTGCTTTTGAAGCTCAATTTCATACAATTTGGTCCTTAACATTTGCATAGCCCTTTCTCTGTTGCCATTCTGGGTTCTTTCTACCTGACAAACTACCACAATTCCTGAAGGTTTATGTGTGAGCATGACCTTACTTTCTACCTTGTTTACATTTTGACCGCCAGCACCCCCTGAACGGGCAGTTTGCATTTCAATATCGGCCGGATTGAGTTCAAAATCTACTTCTTCAGCCTCAGGTAAAACCACAATAGTAGCCGCAGAAGTATGAACACGGCCTTGGGTTTCTGTATCAGGAACGCGTTGCACCCTGTGTACACCACTTTCATATTTTAAGATACCATAAACTTCTTCTCCGCTTACCTCAATGATGATTTCTTTGTATCCTCCTGCTGTTCCTTCAGTAAAATCTACAACTTCAGTTTTCCAACCCCTTTTTTCACAGAAATACATATACATTCTATACAAATCACCTGCAAAAATACTGGCCTCATCACCACCAGTTCCTGCCCTAATTTCAAGCACTGCATTTTTAAGGTCTTCTGGTTCTTTAGGTATCAATAAAATTCTAATTTCTTCTTCCATAGGTTGAAGCAATGGCTCTAATTCATCTAATTCTGCTTTGGCCATTTCGCGCATTTCTTCATCCTTTTCTGTTTTCAGAATTTCCTTTGCACCAGCCAAATTCCCTACCAAATTTCTGTATTCGAAATATTTATCAACTATGGCTTGAAGCCCTTTGTATTCTCTATTCAATTGGGTAAAACGCTTCATGTCAGCTACAACATCTGGTTGGCTGAGTGTTTCTTCTACTTGTTTGAATCTATTGTAAATTGCTTCTAATTTGTCTAACATGTACTTATTTTAGGGGGCAAAGATAAGTTCAAATTTGATTATTCCATTGGTTAATCAGTTGAAGCATTATTCTAAAAGCCTGAATTGCCTTATTTGATTTGGCTGTTGAAGTAAAATGTATGTATTCTGAAAACTGAAATGCCCTAATCCTGTGTCTTTTCCCTCAAGGATTCGTTTTCTTTGAGCTCCTGCTTTTAACTCAAATACTGAGTTGTCCTTCAAAAAATACAAGCAGTCTTTTTCTATTTGAACAAACTTTATCCCTTCAATCTGATGTTTTTTAATAAAACTCCCAAATACATCAAAAATATAAATACCCGAAATCTCATCAATTAGAAATAACCTATTTCCGTCATCAATACATGCTATTGGAACAAGTTGTGAAGATTGACTAAATTGTCTGAAATTGCCACTGCTTTGAATTAAACTACCTGTTTTGTCAAATTTTTTCAACTGAAAATCACCCAAATCAAAAATCCAAATTCCATTGTCATAACTCCGGCCTATACAGGCTGCTTGGGTAATTCCCCAATCTGTTAAGTTCAGTTTACCTCTATAGGCTAAATTGTTATCTAAAACAATCACTTGATTCAATTCTTTATAAAACAAATAAATTTCAAGTGGATTGCTTACATCAACTGCGTCTATTGAACCTGAAAAAACATAATTTAATGTGGCTATACGTTCAAATTTTGCATTGTATTTAAACAATTGATTATTTGGGGTAACCACATAAAAATTACCCATTCGGTCGGCCTGCATAGATTTACTTTGAATTGGTAAAACCTGTATCATTTGCCATTGAGAAGTGTCTTGGCCAACTAGTGTGCAAGTGATTAAAACAAAGCAAATAAACAGGTAATTTCTAATTGCTCTATGCAGTACCAACATGGCGCTTATTTGTCAAATTTTTTAAGTTGAACACCCTCCGAACCTACAACCAAATAGGTAAAATCTTTGATCCAATCCCCTAAGTTAATATATGCAGCACAATCATTTAATTGATACACCATGGGTAGATGTCTGTGACCGAAAACGAAATAATCAATTTTGTTTGAGGCTAAATAATTCTTACAAAATTGTATCAAATACTCTTTATCATTATAAAAATCTAAGTCTTTGACACCTGTTTTTAGTTTGCTAAGGTGGCTAAACCAATTGGCTATTCCTATTCCAATTGAAGGATGAAACCATGCAAAAAATCGTTGAAACAATGTATTTCTATAAATCCATAAAATGAACTTAAATTTCAATTGTCCCGGACCTAAACCATCTCCATGCCCAATGAAAAACTGTTTGCCATAAAAATTGCATATGATGGGTTCATGGTGAACTTTTACCCCTAATTCCTTTTCAAAATAGCCAAATTGCCATAAATCATGGTTGCCATGAAAAAAATGTACTGGTATTCCTGCATCAGTAAATGCTGCAATTTTAGCTTGGATACGAACAAAACCCTTCGGAATTACTTTTTTGTATTCAAACCAAAAGTCAAAAATATCACCAAGAATATACAAAGCTTCACAATCCTGCTGAATGCTATCTAACCAATGAACTATACGTCTCTCTCTTTCAAGAGAGGCGGCGTGGTTTGGAATTCCCAAATGAAAATCAGAAGCAAAGTATATTTTCTTGGAATTCGGCAATGATTAAGCAGTTTTGGTATCGTCTATGAAAAACAAATAAAGGGCAGTTGGACCTGCACCATTTTGGATAATCGGAGGCATTTGTCCTGGTGTTTCTGAGGGCAACTCCATTGTTTTTACGGGCCCAGTGATAAAACTATAAAGCGAGGGTGTTTTTCTGCCGTATTTATTCTTCAATACTTGCAAACCATCTTTGATTTCGGGAACTAACTGTGAACGCTTTACAATAAAAACTTGTTCTGGAGCAATAACTGTCATGGTTCTTGAGTTTTTATAACTACTCACCAATACACTTCCAGTTCTGGCAATCAAAGCTTCACACCCTGAAATGGCTACTTGAATTTTTTCAATCTGATCTTTAGAAGCGTAATGGGAAATGCCACTTTCGTTGAGTAAAATCTGGATTTCTTCTTCCCATGAAAAAAGATACTTCCATTTTTTAAGCTCAATTAAGTCTAATAGTTTATCTATACAATCGTATTGGTTGTCGCAAAAAACAAATTGCCCACCAGCTTCAGTAAAGGTTTTTACAAAGGTTTCAGCTAAAGTCTCTTCCTTAAACAAAGCAAAGATATTTGACTCAAAATCGATACTTTGATACAAACTCTTCGACTTGGTGTTCAATGCCAAGCGAACCTTTTTAAGGATTTTTTCTTTAGATGTTACTTGTTGTTCCAATAATGCAATTTAGAATTAAATGCTTAAATTTTCATCTTTTTCAACTGGCAATTCCGCAGCAGTCTCTTGAACTTCTGTTTCAGCTGTTGTTGGCTCCACAACCTTGTCAAATGGTCTTGGACCAAGCAATTCTGCTAAATCATGTTGAAATAATATTTCTCTTTCCAATAACACTTTAGCAAGGTGTTCCAATTTACTCATTTTTTCTTGAAGCAATACTTTGGTTGCTTGGTAACATTCATCTATTAAAGCACGCACCTCCATGTCAATCATTTCAGCGGTTTTATCGCTGTAAGGTTTGGTAAAACCATATTCTTGATTGGGATCATGAAAAGAGACATTGCCTACTCTTGGGTTCATCCCGTAAATAGTTACCATGCTGTAAGCCATTTTGGTGATTCTTTCTAAATCATTTTGAGCGCCTGTACTGATTCTTCCAAAAATGAGTTCTTCAGCAGCCCTTCCACCCAAGGTCATGCACATCATATTTTTGAGTTGTTCTGTGGTATACAAATACTGGTCTTTGGGAAGGTATTGTGCATATCCCAATGCAGCTACACCCCTAGGAACTATACTCACTTTAACCAAAGGATCTAACCCTTCTAAAAACCAACCAATAATGGCATGTCCTGATTCGTGGTAAGCAATGATTTGTTTTTCTTCTGGGGAAATGATTTTGTTTTTCTTTTCAAGCCCCCCAATAACTCGGTCAACAGCATCTTGGAAATCTTGCATGTTAATGGCCGATTTGTTTTTACGTGCAGCTATCAGCGCAGCCTCATTACAAATATTTGCAATGTCAGCTCCTGCAAAACCAGCTGTTTGAGTAGCCAAACGCTCAGGACTTACATCTGTATCCAATTTTAAGGGTTTTAAATGCACCTTAAATATTTCAGCTCTGCCATTTAAATCTGGCTTATCAATTGAAATTTGACGGTCAAATCTTCCTGGTCTCAACAAAGCAGCATCTAAAATGTCTGGCCTGTTGGTTGCAGCTAAAATAATAACCCCTAAATCTGTAGCAAAACCATCCATTTCTGTGAGCAATTGATTCAAGGTATTCTCTCTTTCGTCATTGCCGCCTTGCATCAAATTTTTACCTCTTGCCCTACCAACAGCATCTATTTCATCGATGAAAATAATACAGGGTGCTTTTTCTTTGGCTTGCTTAAACAAGTCTCTCACCCTACTAGCTCCAACACCTACAAACATTTCAACAAAATCAGAACCTGACAATGAAAAGAATGGAACACCTGCTTCGCCTGCTACCGCTTTGGCCAATAATGTTTTACCTGTACCTGGAGGGCCTACCAACAATGCACCTTTAGGAATTTTACCTCCTAAATTGGTGTATTTTTTAGGGTTCTTTAAGAAATCTACAATTTCCATTACCTCCACCTTTGCTTCATCTAATCCAGCAACATCTTTGAAGGTCACTTTTACCATGGTATCCTTGTCAAACAATTGAGCACGACTCTTTCCAATATTGAACAATTGACCTCCACCTGATGGGCCACCAGACATTCTTCTCATGATAAACATGTAAATGGCAACAAGTACCATAATTGGAAGCAACCAAGTAAACAAGAAATCACCGAAATAATTGTTTTGGGTCACATATTCTATGGCAATTTGTTCGTTTACTGGAAAGTCTTTTTGCCTTTCTCTCATGTCTGTTTCAAATGAAGAAACATCTCCAATTTCAAAGTAATACTGAGGGCCAACATCTTCTCCCAAAATGCTTCTACTGCTTAATTCTTTGTACTTTTCATTTTTGAGCACCTCTTTCTTGAGGTATATTTCTGCATTTGATTTATTTACCACAACAACTTTCTCTACGTCATGAGAGAGGAGCATTTTGGTTACAAACTCTTGTTTGGTTGTTTTAATGGCAACATTTTTAGGTAAAAAAGTCAATGCAATGAAAACAACAACTACAATGGCATAAATCCAATTCAGGTTGAACTTAGGCATTTGAGGCACTTTGGGTTTTTTATTACTGTTATTCTTGTTTTGAGAGTCTTCTGATTGAGGAGATGTCATGTTATTTGGGAGTTGTTTGCTTGTTTTAAAAGAGAGACACTATGATTGTTGAGTACTTATCAGGAGTGGAAAAAACCAACTTTCACGAATGGGTTTTAACCAAGATTGTAAGAAACTTTTTTTATCCGACACTAAATTATCAAAATACAAGGTGTTTTCATCTATTAGTCCTTGATTTAATTTTTCTGCTATACCTTGTTTACTTGTCTTTTCAACATTGCCATTCACATATAAATAAATAGACAGCCTGTTAAAAAAATCTATACCGGTCATTTCAACCAATTCACGCACTACCCCTACCGATTTATCAATACCACAGCCACTGACTTCATGTTCAGATTCGTCTACCATGAAAACTACAAAATGATTATGCAGCAATTGTGCTGAAGCAAGTAATTGATTTTGATGTGAAGTCCAAGACGAGGTAAATGCATCGAGTTTGTGCTGTATAGTAGTAGCTTGATCTGGAAAAATACTGTCTGATGCAGCATAAATCCAAACCCTAGCATGGTCTGATAATAGATGAAATTTGTCTGTCATGTTCTGAGAAGTGAAATTTACCAAAAATCAAGCCATTGACATTATGGCAGAAATCCTTGAACAAAATTACTTAAAATTACCGATTTAACGGAAGCCCCGAAATATTTAGTATTTTCGAAAACTATCATTTTATAAATGAATCAAACCCAAGCAAGTACAATTGTTATAGTTGGAGCGGGCCCAGCCGGTTGTGCCACTTCTTTGTTTTTAAGTAAACTAAAAATTCCACATACCGTCATCGAAAAGAACAGTTTCCCCAGAGATAAAGTATGTGGTGACGCGCTCAGTGGTAAAGTTGTGCAGGTATTGAAACAGCTTGATCCTAGCCTCATCCAACATTTCCAAAACAAACCTAATGCGTTTTTACCTAGTTGGGGAGTTCAATTTGTTGCACCCAATGGTAAATCAATTGACATTCCATTTAAAAAAGACATGCAAAACGAACCACATGCACCTGGTTTCATCAGCAAAAGAATGGATTTTGATGCAACACTGTTTTCTTGGTTAGATACCACTTATGCAACAGTACTCACAGAAACAACACTGATCGACATTACAAATGAATCAGATGGACATGCCATTACCATTCAACATAAAAATGAACTGAAACAAATAACAGATGTAAAAATGTTGGTGGGTGCAGATGGTGATCGTTCTATTGTTGGCAAAAAACTCATTGGAAGAAAAAAAGAAAACAAGCACTATTGTGCTGGCATCAGGGCCTATTATTCAGGAGTTACAGGCTTACATGAGCAAAATTTTATAGAACTACACTTCTTAAAAGACCTCTTACCCGGTTATTTATGGATTTTCCCGCTACCAAATGGACAAGCAAATGTTGGCGCTGGTATGTTGAGTGCTAGTATTTCAGCAAAAAAAATCAATTTAAAAGAAAGCATGCTCAAGGCTATAGAAAACAATCCTGCCCTAAAAGCCCGTTTCAAAAATGCTGAGCTGCAAGGAAAAATAGAAGGTTGGGGATTGCCATTGGGTTCAAAGAAAAGACCACTTTCTGGCGACCATTTTTTACTCACTGGCGACGCTGGTAGCTTGATTGATCCATTTACAGGTGAAGGGATTGGAAACGCCATGTACAGCGGTATGTTGGCTGCAAAACACATCCAAAAATGCATTGAAAAAAATTCATTCAAAGCAGCATTTAACGAACAATACGACCATGCATTTTACGAAAGACAATGGGAAGAGCTGAAATTGAGTCATACCATGCAAAAAATGGTGAAATTTCCTTGGTTGTTTAATTTTGTTGTGAACAAAGCACATAAAAATAAATTACTGAGAGAAACCATTAGTTGCATGTTTGAAGATTTAGACATGCGCGCAAAACTGCGCAACCCTTTGTTCTACCTAAAACTGATAGGAAACGACTAGTTGTATTGCTTACAAAAATTGGATGAGTTGCTGCACATTCACATCTGTATCAAAATAGCGATTTAAAACCGTTTTTCTATTTTCTATCTCTTCATTTGAAAAAGGAATTTCCATCAATTTAGCAATAGAGTACTGCATTTCTGTGGCTGTATTGGCAACAAAAGTTAATGCTTCCAACCCAGTTGCTTGAACCATTTCATTATTCACCAAAACATGTCTACCTAAATACAAGACGTTGATCAATTTGAGTTTGATTCCTGTAGGCTGAAAAGTAGGCATGACATTGATTTGAGCCTCAGCAACCAATTGGTTAATTTGCTCTTGGTCAATATTTTCAAGCAAAGTAATTGATGGGTACTTCAGCACTGCATTTTTTAAATCTGGATGTGCGCCTGAACCTGCAATAATGAATTTAGTTTGAATTTTTGAAAAAACTTCATTTACAAGAAATAGTGCAGCATGGTGGTTTTCTGCAACACTTAACTTGCCATGATAAAAACAAAAATCTGATTGCCCTGTTTTACTTTTAATGGAATCGTTGGCATGAAAAGCTGGAAGTAAATGTACTTTGTTGCCAAATTCAGAAGAAAGTTTTTGAAAATCATTTCCTGAAATGGCAAAAATAACTTGAGCATGTTGCAAATACCGCTGATAACGACGCAACAAAAATGCTTCTATTTTGTAATAATATTTTTTGAATAAACCTGATTCTTGATTGGCCAAGAGTTTGTAATAATCCTGCTCAATATTGTGCATTCTCAGCATTTTAAAACGCGACTCCAAAGCTGGATGGCTCATGTAAAATGAACTATGAATCGCCTCAAATAATATAGGGGCATCATCTTTCAACAAATTAGCAAGTAACTCAGGTGCTGAGCGTGTAGATACAATGTATGGCAGCCAGAACCTAACATCGAATGCTTTTCTTTTGTAGTAAGTAACTTGAACGCAATATTTTTCCAGTTCCTGTTGAGGCAATCGATCGCCGTATTGAAACAAATGCAACTGTATTTGAACCCCTTTATCATAAAGTGATTTTATTTTATAAAACACATCTATTACCCCACCATAATTAGCAGGATATGGCACATCAAATGCTACAATATGTAAGTGCTTTAATTCCATAAATTTTGGTAATACCTAAGCAGTTTTTCTGATTCTATTTCTAAATTATACACTTTTGAGGCCTTGACACAATTGGCTTTCAGTTCCGCATACAATTGTTTATTAGAAAGTAACTGTTGTATTGCTGTAACTATTGAATCTGTGTTACAATCAAGCAACAAAGCTACCTTGTGTGTTTGATTGATTGTTTGATAAGTTATAAAATCTGCACACAATTGTGGAATGCCGGCATGCATGTAGTCAAAGAATTTATTGGCCAATGAAAATTGATAGCTTAGCCCTTTGGGTTCTAATAAATTGTAAGCAATGTCTGCTTTCAATGTAATTTCTCTCAGAGAATGCGGCTCTACAAAACCCCAAAATTTTATTTGTTGCGCCAATCCTTCTTGTTTGACCAAATTCCTTAAATCCTGGCTCAAATCACCCTCACCCACAATCCATAATACAACAGGCAATTGGTGCATGGCAAGAATGAGTTGTTCGAGCCCTCTCCCTTGATTCAATGCACCCTGATACAAAACTACAGGCACTTCATTTGAAGTTTTAAAAGTAGATTGATCCATTAATAATGGTGGCACGTTTCTGACTGTTTTAAATGCTGCCTGGTACTTGCTACTGAGCACTTGGGCCAATTCCTCAGCAACTGTGTATTGCAAATTGCACTGAGCTATGCAGGCATTTCCAATGGTATCCCAAAAAAATTGACTGATTTTTCTATTGCTCAATTCAGGTACTTCAACAAAGTATTCATGCGCATCGTGAACCAATTTTGAACCCCTTATTTTAGTTGTAATAAAATTAGGTAAAAGGGTATCTAAGTCTATAGCTACAAAGCAATCGGCTGGTTTAAAAAGCAAAAACAACAATAACCTGATTTGAAATTCTATATAAAAAAGTTTGCCTTTATTAAGCCAACATTTCAATCGAAACTGTTCAAATGGCATTGGCTTCAAGGGTATAGAACTGGGCAATTCTCTACCTACTAAAATGGTATCATAGCCAGCCTCAGTCAAACAAATTAAATGTCTTTGCATGCGTTGGTCGTATGAAAGATCATTGGAAACAGAAAATACAATTCGTTTTTTCAAGTAGTCAATTAGCAAGTTGAGGGCGCAATATAAAACAATCCTTAAATTCACATGGAAACATCAAACAAACCTATAATTTGCACAGATAAGTAGCAAGAAGTTAAGTATTTAAGGTATTGATTTTTAACGAATTAAAAACATTAATTAAAGTAAAATGAATACATTAATTATACTTTTTTGAATATTGTTAGAAATATGCTTACTTTTGTAGCATCAATTTATAGAGGGGACCGCAAGTCCCCTCTTTTATTAAGTGTATATGCAAATAGCAGAACAAATAAAGGCATGGGGAACTGAATTTTTACCCGCAGACGTTTATGTGGTAGAGGTAGAATACAAGGTTGGCAATAAGAAATTATCAGTATTTCTTGACGCTGATCAGGCGTTGACCATAGAACAGTGTAGATTGTTCAACCGCTTTTTGTCTGAACAGCTTGACACCTTAGATTTTGGCGATCAGGCTTACACACTAGAAGTTTCTTCTCCCGGAGTAGACAGACCCCTAAGAATGCAAAGACAATATCCAAAACACATTGGAAGAGAAATTTCAATCAAACTAAAGGCTCAAAACTTGTTGACAGGAAAACTCCTAAAAGTAGAGAACGAACTGATTACCATTTTACTTAAGGATGCAAAAAAAGGATACAAAGCAAAAGAGCCCATTGAAAAAACGATCAATTTTTCTGATATCGAAGAAAGTACCATTTTAGTGTCATTCAATTCATAAAATAAAACAATACAAATTATATGCATAGTTCAGGATTAATCGACTCATTTAGTGAGTTCAAAGAATTCAAAAACATTGACCGTGCTACCATGCAAAGGGTGCTGGAAGATGTATTCAGAGGCATGTTAAGAAAAAAGTTTAACAGCGATGAAAATTTTGATGTAATCATCAACGACAAAAGTGGTGACTTAGAAATTTGGCACAATAGAACCATCGTTCATGATGGCGAAGTTGAAAACCCAAATACAGAAATTGCCTACCAAGATGCGTTAAAAATTGAACCTGATTTTGAAATTGGAGAATATGTAACAACCGAAGTCGATATTTTAAAAGAATTCGGCAGAAGAGCTGTATTGTCTGCTCGTCAGACCCTGTTATCTAAAGTTCTAGAACTAGAGAAAGATGAATTGTACAAAAAGTACAAAGACCGTGTTGGTGAAATTATTACTGGTGAGGTTTACCAAATCTGGAAAAAAGAAATCATGATTTTGGATGATGAAGGAAACGAATTGATTCTTCCAAAAAATGAAATGATTCATGCCGACCATTACAAAAAAGGTGATGCCATTAGAGCAGTTGTCTTGAAAGTTGAAATGCACAATGGAACACCAAGAATTATTTTATCAAGAACTTC
The DNA here is from genome assembly GCA_947462865.1 of Bacteroidota bacterium. Classification (GTDB taxonomy): domain Bacteria; phylum Bacteroidota; class Bacteroidia; order UKL13-3; family UKL13-3; genus CAISCU01. The sequence goes on from CANHRW010000006.1 coordinate 17,719, forward strand.
TCCGGTATTCTTGGAACGTTTGTTTGAACAAGAAGTTCCTGAAATTATTGATGGACTTATCAGTATCAAGAAAATTGTACGCGAACCAGGAGAAAGAGCCAAAGTAGCTGTGGAAAGTTACGATGACAGAATTGATCCAGTTGGTGCATGTGTTGGTATGAAGGGATCAAGAATTCATGGCATTGTGAGAGAATTGAGAAACGAAAACATTGATGTGATTAATTTCACCACCAATCCTTCGTTATTGGTTCAAAGAGCATTGAGTCCAGCTAAAATTTCTGGAATTAAAATTGAAGAAGACAGAAAAAGAGTTGCAGTTACCATTAAAGCCGATCAGGTTTCACTTGCAATTGGTAAAGGTGGACACAATATTAAATTGGCTGGTAAATTAGCAGGTTATGAAATTGATGTTTACAGAGAAACCGAACACGAAGAAGAAGACATTGATTTAGAAGAATTCAGTGATGAAATTGATAGCTGGATCATTGATGAACTCAAAGGAATTGGCTGCGATACAGCAAAAAGCGTTTTGGCCATTTCAGTTGAAGATTTGGTTAGAAGAACTGAATTAGAAGAAGAAACTGTAATTGAAATCAGAAAAATTTTAGAGGCAGAATTCGAACAATAGTATTTTATAGTTAATTCCCTTTTGGAGGCCTGATTTTACTGATTATTTGGAATAAATTCACTTATAATCAAGTATTTTCAGGCCTTTTAATTGATAATCAATTAATATACCCGATATTCGCAGGTAATTATAGAACCATTAGCGCATAATGAGCGAAACATCAGGAACAAAAAGACTAAATGTAGTTGTTAAAGAACTCAATGTGGGAATGACCACATTGGTTGATTTTTTAGCAAAAAAGGGGCATGTCGTAGAAGCCAAACCAACCACCAAACTTACAGAGGAACAATACGTTACTTTGCTATCTGAGTTTTCATCAGAAAAGACAGTTAAACAAGCAGCCAACAAACTTGGCAAAGACCGGATTAAACCCAAAGACGTTGTGCATGAAATTGCCAAGCCTAAACCTATTGTAGTTGAAGAAGAAGAAGAGGAAGAAGACGGCATTCTGATTAAATCTGAATTGGTAAACAAAGGCAACAAGCCAGAAACTGAAAAACCAGAAGAGAAAAAGGAAGAAACTCCTGCTATTGAAGCACCTGTTGCTGTGATACCATCAGTTTCTGAGGAAACTCTCGAAAAAGTAACAACTAACGACGAACTGCCTAAGTTCAAAGTAATTGGAAAAATAGAATTACCTGGCAAAAAGACAAAGTCTAAAAAAGCTGAGCCAGAAATTGCCAAGGTAGAAAAACCAATTATTGAGGAAAAAGTAGAACCAACTTCAGTTGTAATACCTGAACCTGTTGCTGAATTGAACACCGCTACAGAAAATCCTGTAATTGTTGAGCCTGAATTAGAAGCCAAGGCTTTTGAAACCAAATACGAAAAATTAGATGGTTTGAAAGTAATGGGTAAAATTGTGTTAAAGGCAGATCCGCCTAAAAAAGCACAACCTGTAGCATCTAGCGATAATTTAGACCAAAAGAAAAAGAGAAAAAGAAAAACCATTGGTGGACCAACTGACAACAAACCAGCTAATCCAAACCAACCCAATGGCCAACCTAATCAAAATAGACCAAATCATCCGGGTCAAGGAAATTTCAACAGAACGGGTAATAGCCCCAACTACAAAGGAAACAATCCTTATAACAAAGGTGGTTTCAATAGGGGTCCGAACACTACACCTGGTGCTCCAAAAACAGAGGTAAGTGAAAAAGAAATACAAGATAAATTAAAAGCAACGCTTGCACGATTAAATCCTGGAAGTAAAAATCCTAATTTGGGTGCTGTTAGGTCAAAAATAAGAAAGCAAAAACGTGATTCTCAAGCTGCAGAAAGAGAAGAAGCTGCATTACAAGAACAACAAGAACAGAACAAATTAAGGGTAACTGAATTTGTAACAGCAAACGAATTGGCCAAAATGATGAATCTGCAAATTACGCAGATTATCAGTGCATGTATGAGTTTGGGTATGATGGTATCTATTAACCAAAGACTCGATGCTGAAACCATTGCTATTGTTGCAGAAGAATTTGGATATGAGGTGGAATTTGTATCTGCCGAAGTTCAGGAAGCTGTTGAAGAAGAAATTGACGAGCCAGACATGCTTTTACCAAGAGCTCCTATTGTAACTGTAATGGGACACGTTGACCATGGTAAAACATCATTATTGGATTACATACGAAGAGCAAATGTAGTAAGTGGAGAAGCTGGTGGTATTACCCAACATATCGGTGCATACGAAGTGAAGCTTGAAAATGGCAAGAAAATTACCTTCTTAGATACACCAGGTCACGAAGCATTTACCGCAATGCGCGCAAGGGGTGCTAAAATTACAGACATTGTTATTATTGTAATTGCCGCAGATGACAGTGTAATGCCTCAAACAAAAGAAGCCATCAGTCATTCATTGGCAGCAGGGGTACCAATTGTTTTTGCAATCAATAAAATTGACCGTGAAGGCGCCAACCCTGACAAAATTCGTGAACAACTTTCTGCTATGAACATTTTGGTAGAGGAATGGGGTGGTAAATACCAATGTCAGGAAATTTCAGCTAAAAAAGGATTGAATATTGAAGCCTTATTAGAAAAGGTATTGTTAGAAGCGGAGATGCTTGATTTGAAAGCCAATCCAGATAAGCGTGCAACAGGAAGTGTCATTGAATCAACCTTAGATAAAGGCCGAGGAATTGTCACTACTGTTATGGTTCAAAGTGGAACCATGCAAGTAGGAGATCCATTGCTAGCCGGAGTATACAGTGGTAAAGTAAAAGCCATGTTCGATGAAAGGGGCAAAAAAATGCTGAAAGCCGGACCAAGTACACCAGTTGTAATTTTAGGTTTTGACGGAGCACCTCAGGCAGGCGACAGGTTCATCATTACCAAAAACGACCAAGAGGCAAGAGAAATTTCTACCAAGCGTCAGCAATTACAACGTGAACAAGGAATCAGAACACATAAGCACATTACTTTAGACGAAATAGGAAGAAGGTTAGCAATTGGTAACTTTAAAGAATTAAAAGTAATTGTAAAAGGTGACGTGGATGGATCAGTAGAGGCACTGAGCGACTCATTGATTAAATTGTCAACTGAAGAAGTTCAAGTAAGTGTGATTTACAAAGGGGTTGGACAAATTTCTGAAAGTGATGTCATGTTGGCTTCAGCATCAGATGCCATTATAGTTGGTTTCCAAGTGAGACCTAGTCCTCAAGCTAGAAAATTAGCAGAAACTGAATCAATTGATATCCGTTTGTATTCAATTATCTACAAAGCAATTGAAGAAATTAATGGGGCAATTGAAGGTTTATTGGCTCCTAAATTAGAAGAGAAAATTCTTGGAAATGCTCAAATCAGGGAGGTTTTCAAAATATCAAAAGTTGGAACAGTTGCCGGATGTATGGTTACAGATGGTAAAATTCCAAGAAATGCTAAAATTAGACTAATCAGAGATGGTGTAGTTGTATTTACAGGTACGCTTTCTTCATTGAAACGCTTTAAAGACGA
>CANHRW010000007.1 GCA_947462865.1 Bacteroidota bacterium
CGATGTTTTCAATAGAGATCAACTCAATAAGCTAATTGCGCAACAAAATTTGGTAATTTCATTGCTACCACCAGCCTTGCATGTTGTTATTGCTCAAACATGTATTGCACAAAAAACGCCATTGATTACTGCTTCTTATGTGAGTCCGGAAATGAGAAGCCTAGATGCTGAGGCCAAAAAAGCGGGCATTATTTTACTGAATGAAATGGGTTTAGACCCTGGTATAGATCATTTATCGGCAATGAAATTAATTGATGAAATTCATGCCATAGGTGGAAAAATAAATTCATTTAAATCATTTTGTGGTGGATTGGTAGCACCAGAGTTTGACAACAATCCATGGAAATATAAATTTACTTGGAACCCGCTCAATGTAGTTTTGGCAGGACAAGCAACTGCAACACATTTGCAAGATGGAAAAATAAAATACATTCCAGCCCATCAAATTTTTAAACAAACTCAACAAGTAAAAGTACCTGGATATGGAAACTTTGAAGCCTACGCAAACAGAGATTCTATTTCATACATTGAACCTTATGGCTTACAAAAAGCAAAAACTGTTTTAAGAGGAACCTTGCGAAGACCAGGATTTTGTAACAATTGGCAACAATTGATTGCACTTGGATTAACTGATGCATCGAAGCAAATTGTAGGACTTGAAAAAGAAAGCTTCCGCAATTTCATTGCATCTTTTGTTCCTATGAATGGAAAGGAAACTCTTGAGCAAGCTGTCGCCAATTATTTAGGTATCAAACAAAATAGCACTGTTTTTAAAAATTTAATTTGGTTAGGGCTGTTTAAAAATGAGAAAATAGGACTCAAAGAAGCTACACCATCGGCTGTATTGTTAAAATGTTTGTTAAACAAATGGCAACTGAAAAAAAATGAACTTGATATGGTAGTTATGAAACATGAAATTACTTACACACTTCATAAAAAAGAAATTCAGATTGGCAGTTCTTTGGTTATAAAAGGTGAAGACCAAACCTTTACCGCTATGGCCAAAACAGTAGGTTTACCAATGGCTATTGCAGCAAAAAATATACTCAATGGAACCATACAAGAAACAGGAGTTCATATTCCAATTTTACCTTGTTTTTACGAGCCCATTTTAAAAGAACTTCAAATGTATGGAATAGCCTTTACAGAAAAGTCTTACCCTTTATCGGCCCACAAATAAAAGTCTTTGGTGAGTTCGTAATACGCAGCTGTGTACTGCTTGTCTAGTTCATAAATGATAAGTTCATTATGTTGAACAAGTATCGGTTTTTTCTGCAAACAAATAACCGTTCTGGTTGCTTCACTTGCTTGAAACGAATGAATGCTAATTTCTTGCTGTATGTATAATTGAAATGACTCAAAAATTGGCTTGCAGGATTGTGCAATTGTTGTAGGTAAAACTAAGCCTGCCATTCCATCTTCATCTAACAAACTGCCAATGATTTGAATCAATTCTTGAAAAGTTAAAGCTGTAGTTTGTCTGGCTAATTTTCGGTTGGAATTTGTTATTTTATAGTTATTTTCTTCAGAGAAATAAGGTGGATTCACTAAAATCCAGTCGAACTTTAGCACTTTATTTTGGTTGTAAAAAGACTGAATAGATTGATGGCAAAGGGTTATTCTATCTGCCCATGGAGATTTTAAAAAATTATGAGCGGCATCTTTACATGCATTTTCATCAATTTCTACAGCAACTATTTGGGCATTCGATTGCTGAGCCATCATGAGCGCCAATAGTCCTGATCCACAGCCTATATCCAAGGCATTTTGGGCATTAATAAAAGTAGCCATACAACCAAGCAATACGCTGTCTGTTCCTACTTTCATTGCACTATTGGCATGTGAAACTGAAAATTGTTTAAACTGAAAAGGTTTGTATGCTTTGGGCATGTGAATAGAACAAAAGTATTTGCTTAATTCGTAAATAGAAAATGAGCCATTCTAAAAACAAACCAAATTCACTCATCAGTGCCAATAGCCCTTATTTGCTTCAACATGCATACAATCCTGTTAACTGGAACGAATGGAGCAGTAAGGTATTAGCAACTGCACTTTCAGAAAATAAATTAATAATAGTGAGTATAGGGTATGCTGCCTGTCATTGGTGTCATGTAATGGAAAAAGAATGTTTTGAAGATACCGAAACAGCAGCATTAATGAACACCCACTTTATCAATATTAAAGTAGATAGAGAAGAACGCCCCGATATTGATCAAGTATACATGGATGCTATTCAATTAATTACTGGTCAAGGGGGTTGGCCGCTCAATGCCATTTGCTTGCCCAACGGAAAACCTTTGTATGTTGGCACCTATTTTCCAAAAACAAAGTGGAACAATTTACTGCTTAAACTGGTAGAATTTTTTACACATGACCCCGAAGATGCCTATGCTTATGCCAATAAATTGAGTATGGGTTTGACACAGATGGAGAAATTTGAGTTTGAACCTGGTACTTACATCAGCAACGCAATAGTTTTCCAGCAAATAGCTATAATGAAACAACAAATAGACATGCAGTTTGGTGGATTCAATTGGGCTCCAAAATTTCTATTACCCATCAACTGGGATCTGTTTTTACAATTTGGCACATTGTTTAACGATAAAGAAAGTATGACTATTGCAAGGCTTACAAGCGAAAAAATAGCTCAAGGTGGAATACATGATTTATTAGCAGGTGGATTTTCAAGATACAGTACCGATAGCCGTTGGCTTGTTCCGCATTTTGAAAAAATGCTATATGACAATGCACAAATGATGAGTCTGTATGCTAAACTGTATAGTCAAACAAAAAATAAAAATGATCAAAAAATCATTGACCAAACCTTTCAATTTTTAACAAGAGATTTAAAAGGAGATAATGGCTTATACTTTGCTGCCATTGATGCCGATACTTTAGGAGAAGAAGGCCTATATTATGTATGGACTGCTGAGGAAATAAAAACCATTGTTCCAAATGATTGGGAATTGGCTTTTGCCGGTTTTGGCATTTCGGAAGCCGGTAATTGGGAGCATGGTAAAAATGTTTTATATCAGGCCAAATCAGACGAAGCTTTGGCTGTAACTTTTAAATTATCAGTTGAAAAAGTCATTGCATGCAAAGAGAAAATTTACGAACAACTTTATTTAGGTAGGTTAAAAAGAAATCGGCCAATGGTAGACAATAAGCAATTGTGTGCATGGAATGCCTTGCTTGTCATTGGCTTGGCTGATGCTACGAAGGCATTGAATTCAGACACCTACAGAACTGCTTGCAAATCTTTAATAGATGCGATGATTGCGCATTTTTATATAGACGGATCTGTCTATAGAATTGTTAAAAACGAACAACGAATAAATGGCTTTGCAGAAGACTATGCCCTATTTTGTGAAGCGCTTTTATTAGCAGCCGAGGCTTGTAACGAAAGTAAATACTTATTGTTAGCAAAAGAAGTAATGGATTTAGGACTGCTCCATTTTTTTGATGAAGATCAGCAACTGTTTCAATTTAGTTCTAAAAATGAGCCTGTATGGATCAAGAAAAAATTTGATGTACAAGACAGCGTCATGCCATCGTCTAACGCCACCTTTGCAAAATGCCTATTCTATTTATCGTATTATTTTGATTTAGAAATGTATGAGCAAATAGGTGATGAGTTATTACATAAAATCATTCCTAAAATAAAAGAACAGGGCCTCAATTATTCGAAGTGGATGCAAGTGATTTTATTCAAGTCAGAGGGTTTTAATCAAGTAATTGCAACTGGGAAAAATGCTCTGATAGCAATTCAACAATATCAACAAAATTATATGCCCAATACGGTGTGTTTTGCAATTGGAACAGACACCCTTATTCCTCTGTTCAAAGACAAACCAATCACTCAAGAACTAAGCATTTATATTTGTAGAGATAAAACTTGTGACTTACCAATTCACAACCTAAATGAAATTCATTTGTAAAATAAAACAGGCCCATTTTCGGGCCTGTTTTATTTTTATTTTTTGATAAATGATTGACTCATTTTCTTGCCATCATGTTCTATTCTAATTAAATAAATGCCATCTGCTAAATGGCCAATTTCTATTTGGTTCAAATGCCCTGCGTCTGGGTGCATGATAAGTTGAGATTGGTGCATGATTTGACCCAACATATTCAATATTTCAACTTTAGCTTTACCTTCAAAATTGCACGCTATAAATAAAACATCTTTAGCTGGGTTTGGATAAAGTGTAAAATTTGCTTTTGGCAATAATTTATTTACCGAGGTATTTACCAATGTAACAGCAATTGACTTTTGAGCTCCATTGCAGTTGTTGGCACCGTTTTCAGTGACATTGATGGTTGCTGTTGCTGCATTGCTTGCCAATTTTGCCCTGATAACAGATGAATTGTTTCCACTTAACTGAGTGGCATTAGTGAAAGACCATGTAAAGGTAGAACCCGATGTTCCATTTACTGAAAACTGAACAGTATCACCTTTTGCTGCCCAATTTCTACCACTAATTTCACTTGTATTGGGCTTGGTCAATTTTTCTATACGAACCATATCAGAAGCATTCGTACAGCCATTGTTATTCACAATAACTTGAAAATAACCTGAATCATTATGTGTAAATGTTTTATTGGTTTGACCTACTAGTAAAGTATCGTTTTTGTACCACTGGTTATTTGTTGTGGCACTCGAAAACAAACTGAAAACATTGCCATCACAAATAGAATTGCTAGAGATACTTTTGGTGATGGTTGGTTTTGGTGGAGTTACTCCTGATTGTAAAGCAATTGAATTGGATTGAGCAGAACAACCTGAATTGTCAAAATTTCTGACATAATACAAAGCAGGATCTTTGGTATAAAATGAGTTTGCATTCAGGTTTGTTTGTGCAATATTGTCTTTATACCAAACAAACCCGCTAGATATAGATGCAGACAAGAGCGTACTGTCTCCATTACAAACAGCCATTCCCTTAGAACTTGAGATTGAAGGTATTGCTGGACCAGCATTTACACGAATTAAATTTAGTTTATATGTACTGTCAGACCCTATTGCATTTTTTGCAGTCAATGCAATTGAATAATCACCGGCTTCTGTAAAAGTTATGAAAGGATTTTTTAGATTCGAAAACAGCACCCCATTCACATACCAAGCCCATTGTGTTGCTTGGTTTGATGAAGTATCAATTAATTTAACTGCTGTGTTGGTACAAACAGTTTGTTGTGTTGAAAAGAAACCAGCAGCTGGTTTAATATTTACTAAACCTGCAATTTGAATGTTGTCTAGGAAGAGGTTATTCCCCGAATTGCCAATTTGTTCAAATTTAATTTTCACATTTGGCTTTCCAACGTATGCCGATAGATTTACATTTTTACAAGCTGTACCAATACCGCCTCCACACCATTCTGCAGTAGTAGATGGAGTAAAGCTACTTGTTTTGGAATAGCTAGCATCTGGTGCAGTTGCAAAATTACCTGTACCATCTTCAGCCAGTGCTAACAAGCGCGTCCATGTTGATCCGCAATTGGTAGATATGGCCACTACCAATGTATCCGATGTAACATTGTCGTACCTGGTATATGCATGCTGAAATGACACAGATGCATTACTGTAACCTCTTAAATCTAAAATAGGAGAAATTAATCGGTCTACGTATCCACTGGTTGGATTGTCAAAATTGTTAATTCCCAAAGCAAAATTGCTGTTTCCATTACCACTGATATTCCATAATCGCCAAGTGCTATCTGCTTCTAAATTTTGTACAGTCCATAAATTAAGGGTTGGCGAATTGGGTTCAAAAGTTTCATTCAATGGCAAACTCATTCCACCCACAGTTAAATAATCATTCATGTAAACTGAATCATAACCAATACTACTTTTAATGGCTAATGCAACAGGGTAAATACCTGGTGAATTATATACTACTGTTGGATTGGCTAATGTTGAAGTAGCCGGATTTCCACCAGGGAAATACCAAACTCTTGAAGTTGCACCTGCCGATTGGTCTTGAAACAATACTGAACTTCGGGCACAAGCGGTTTTTGATGCTGTTGTAAAATACGCTACAGGTTTTGGTGTAATACCCGACAACACCAATGAAACATTCTGTGGTGATGCAAGTTTACCTTTGTGTGTGATGGTAACAACGTAGGTTCCAGCAACTGGTGTATTTAAGAAAACTTGCTCTACGTTGTCAACAGTATTGTCTCCTGTTGTAGCAGCCAATGAAGGATTTGATTTATCTAATTTATATGGATAGAATATTGTATTGTCTGAAAGCCTAGTAACACGTATATCTAAATCATTTACCAACATCGGTAAAGGTGAATTATAGATGGGTGAAGGTGAAGTAGCAGGAGCATCTGTCCAGCAAATAGTTGCCCTAATTGGTGTTAAACCATCCGCATAAAAACTATAGGTATATTTACCACCATTGCTTAAATTGTAATCAACCATTTTACTTTTGATGGTGTCAGAGATTGTTTGCACCGCCTTGGCAGTATTCATTAACCCCCAACCAAATGTATAATCTGGACCTGTACTTGTACCTGCCTCATCTGTAGTATGAATAATTAAGCCTTTTAATGCGGCTGAACGCATAAATTTCCCATTTATATTGTTGTAGTGTTGTTGAATTAACAATGCCGAACCTGAAGCGTTTGGTGTGGCCATAGAAGTACCATTATAGGTATCATAAGCAGAATTACTTGTACTTACAGGTGAATAAACACTTACACCATTGGCTACAATATCTGGTTTGATGCGGCCATCATCTGTTGGACCCCATCCACTAAAATCGCTCATTACAACATCAGAAGATTTGCTCCAACCATTTGAAATTGGATTAACAGCACCTACTGTCATTACATTTTTGGCATTGGCAGCACCACCAATGATACAATCATATGGGCCTATAGCAGCTGGCCTATTTGCTACACTACCTTGGGTCCAACCACCGTTAGAATTGCGTACAAAAAAAACACTTGGTGTTTGACTGGGTTCACCCCTGTCATTTCCTGATGCCATAAATATGAGGTAATTGGGATAATCTACCGCAATTTGATCGAACTGCTCTGAATTGGCATCATAAAATCCATATTTATAATCATAGGTAGTATTTACAGATGGATCGCCCCAAAATTCCCACCTACTTTTATATTGCCATCCACAAACTTGACCATATGAATGATTGGAAACCAGTAAACCTGCTGCAGCAGCTGTGGTCATTTCAATTGCATCGTTGTTCCAATCGTAACATTTAATAGGAGCCTGAAAACTCATTCCTTTAGCATTGGCAACCACTCCACCAGCCATCATCGTACCAGAAACATGCGTTGCATGGTCACTAAAACTACTTGGCGCATCTATTTGGGTGGCTCTGGTCTGAAATTCTTGGTGTGTGGTCCGTACTTTTCCGCCGTCCCAAACTCCTAATCTGGCTGTCATTCCTAATCCAGTTAAGTTCAAGCCCAATGTTCCTCCAGGCCAAACTTTGTTTGTTGAAATAGTTTTAGCCGCATTTATATTGTTAGTGGTTTGAACATAAATGAGCATACCTGTGGGCGATATGCCAACAGCTTCTCTTTCGATGCCGTTTGGGAGTAGTTCTCTCTTAGGCAATTTCATTTCGCTCAATAAGGTGTTTAATTTGATTTGATTAGCGGCATACGTATTCTGTAAAGCCCTGATCTTTTCAGTATAATCAGATAATTTGGACGTAGCTTCCTTTTCCTTGTTATTGGTTTGTGCCTGTAGGTTGATGTGCAAGCAAATGACCCCTAAAACAAATATCAAACTTCTAAATTTAGTATTCATAATTATTCTTAATTCTACAATTTAATTGGGCATTCAGTTTTAACCTTTCAACCCCTTTATAAACAAAACCCTTGACATAAAGTTTGAGTATGTTTTTTTCCAAACAAACAATGCCTATGGTATTTCTATATTCCTCTAATTTACTGCAATACATTTGATCGTTAATTCTACATCTGATTATAAACGTCTTGCCATAAATTAGTTTTCCGCATTCAAGTTGTTTCAATGGCAATCCTTTGATTTCCAATATTAACCCTTTTGAAGAAGAGATAGCAATATGAACTTTATCTTGAACAATTGCAACCCGTGGTGTATCAGTGATACCTAGTGGAATTTGTTTTAAATTTAATCCCATTCCATAGGAGACACTATTATGCTGTGAAAAGGTTGCATGTGGTAAAACTAATAAAAGGACTAATAGAATTGAATAAAATGGGCTGTTTTCATTCATTGTCATTGGTTTAAGCTCTCAAACCTACATCAATTAAGACATAAAAATATCATTTAATGTAGGTCATTTTAATACAAGCAGCATTAAAATTTGCGTAAAACTAGAATTCGCTTGAGAATAACAAAAACTGAATATAAATTGCCGACACATGAAAATTGTACTTAAACAGATTCCAAACAGCATAACAGCAGCAAATTTGCTGATGGGTTGTATGGCTATTTTAGCTGCATTGAATCATAACTTGGTTCAAGCGGCCTATTTTATTGGACTCGCAGCAATTTTTGATTTTTTTGATGGATTCGCAGCTCGTTTACTAAAGGTCAATTCTGAAATAGGCAAACAACTAGATTCTTTGGCAGATGTGGTAAGTTTTGGGGTTGCTCCTGGCATGATTTTTTACATGCATAGCTCTTATATCAATGATGCATTAGGGGCTAATGACAATTTGAATTACTTGGCATTTTTAATTCCAATATTTTCAGCATTCAGGCTTGCTAAATTTAATTTAGATACCAGGCAGTCTGATTCTTTTATTGGATTACCCACTCCTGCAAATGCCTTATTTATATGTGCAATCCCATTGGTATTTGAACACGGACCAACTTTTGCAACAAATTTTTTCTCAAGCTCCATTTTTATTTATACATTTCCATTGGTGAGTAGCTGGTTATTAATGGCCGAATTGCCATTGTTCGCTCTTAAATTTAAAAGTTTTAAATGGGCTGGAAACGAAATCAGGTGGTTATTTATTGGATTAAGTTGCTGTAATTTATTGTTTTTTCAATACTTCGGAATTAGTCTTTCCATCTTGCTTTACTTAACTTTGTCAATCTATTTATTTTACAAACAGAAATCTCATGAAATTCAAAGCTGAAATTGATGTAATGCCCCATGCAGCATTACTTGATCCACAAGGAAAAGCCGTTACTGGTTCAATGAAAAACATTGGACTTTCTCAAATTAATCAGGTACGAATTGGCAAACACATGAGTATGGAATTAGAAGCTGCCAACCAAGCTGAAGCAGAGCAAATGGTGGATGAAGCTTGTAAAAAATTATTGGCAAACCTCATCATGGAAAGCTATCAGTTTCAAGTTTCTGCCATGTAATACCAATGTGCAGCAAAACATACATACTGCTGCTGGGTTTTTTCATTTGCCAACTTAAGCTCAATGCTCAAGACCTTCCTTATACCAAAGGAATCTGTAAAATGCTTTGTAGTGATGAGTTTTCGGGTAGAGGCTATGTGAATGATGGGGATGGATTAGCTGCTCAATTCATCAGAACCCAAATGAAAGAAATTGGCCTGAAACCCATGGCCGATAATTATTTTCAGAAATTTGGATTTGAAGTAGTTTGTTACCCTGACAGGGTTCAACTCAACATAGATGGTAACGATTTAATTCCTGGAAAAGATTTTATAATTAACCCAGGATGTCCTAGGGTCAATGGGAAATTTAGTACCATTAAAATTGATTCTGCATTGCTAGACAATACCAATCAGTTCAATTTACTTTTCCGTGCTCAAACAAGAAATTTTTTTTTAGTAGTTGACCATGTAAAAGACCTAAAATTACTTCATCCTGAGCGGATAGATGCTGTATTAAAAAATCAAGTTCACGCAAAAGGTTTGCTATATTGCCAAAAAGAAAAATTAACATGGGGAGTGGCCCAACATTTTGCAGATTTTCCAATAATTTCTATTCTAGCATCTGTCCTGCCAAACCATCCACTTTCAATTGAATTAAAAGTTGATGCTGAATTTAAACTACACCAAACCCAAAATATACTGGGAAAAATAACCGGAAAAAAATATCCAGACAGTGTCATTGTAGTTTCGGCTCATTACGACCATTTAGGCATGATGGGCAGTTATGCAAAGTTTCCGGGAGCTAACGACAATGCAAGTGGCGTAGCAATGATGCTTGATTTAGCAAAACATTTTAGCAAAAAAGGCAGTGATTATACCTTGTTATTTATTGCATTTGCGGCTGAAGAAGCTGGATTATTGGGCTCTTTGTATTATACCGAAAACCCTATAGTTCCATTGAAACAAATAAAGTTATTACTGAACCTAGATTTGATGTCAACAGGAGATAAGGGAATGATGGTTGTTAATGGAACTGAATTTCCTGATTTATTTGATCAATTGAAATTTCAAAACAGTATTGGTAGTTACTTACCCAGCATTCAAGCTAGAGGAAAAGCTGCAAATAGCGACCATTATTATTTTAGTGAAAAAGGGGTAAAAGCACTTTTTTTCTATTTAATGGGTGAATACCATGCCTACCATGATGTAGAAGACGATTATGAGGCACTAACTTACAGTAAATACAATGAAAGTTTCGAGCTAATTGCCGATTTTATAGCAAGTTTTTAGTAACTAATTTTCTCTTTCAATGATAAAACGAACCAATTGTTCCAAACTTTTGGCTGCTTCTTTGTCTTGGAATTGTTGGAGTATTTCCAAAGCATCTTGCTTGTATTTTTGCATGACATTTTGGGTATAAGCTATGCCTCCGTGACTATTTACATATGCTATAATTTCAGCCACTTTTTGTTTGTTCTGGTGATGGGTTTTGATATTGTGAATCATTGTAGCCCTGGTTTTCTTATCTGCTTGATTCAAGGTATAAATGATAGGCAATGTCAACTTTTTTTCTTGAATATCTATTCCGTGTGGTTTGCCAATTTGGGTATCTCCGTAGTCTAACAAATCATCTTTAATTTGAAATGCAATTCCAATTTTTTCACCAAACAACCTCATCTTTTCAATGTCATCTGCTGATGCGCCTGCACTGGCAGCTCCTATTGCACAACAAGAAGCAATCAGTGAAGCTGTTTTTTTACGGATAATCTCAAAATAAATGTCTTCAGATAAATTTAAATTTCTAGATTTTTCAATTTGCAATAATTCCCCCTCACTCATAGATTCTACAGAGGAACTCACAATTTCTAACAAATGGTAATCCTTATTTTTAACACTTAACAATAAGCCTTTAGATAGCAAGTAATCGCCAACCAAAACAGCAATCTTGTTCTTCCAAAGTGCATTGATGCTAAAAAAACCTCTTCTTTGGTTGCTGTCATCTACTACATCATCGTGAACAAGGGTGGCTGTATGCAACAACTCAACCAAACTAGCAGCCCTGAATGTAGAATCATTGATACCTCCAAAAAGCTTTGCTGAATAAAAGACAAACATTGGTCTAACCTGTTTTCCCTTGCGCTTTACAATATAAGTCATGATGGTATCTAGCAATGGCACATTGCTTTTCATGGCTTCTCTGAACTTGCGCTCAAAGAGTGCTAATTCAGATGCAATAGGGTCTTTTATTTGATTGATTAAACTCAAAACAGGCTGCAAGTTAACGAAACATTTGAAATTTGGATGCCCGTTCTTGCGTTTAAAAAATCATTGGTGTTTTTTTGTGCGGTTGAGTTGAAGGGTATCGGTATTGTGATTAGAAAAATAACCCTCCTTAAACAACAACTGGTCTTTTTCTATACTGGCAGTTCTTTGTACGTAATAACCCCCTTGACCAGGCATAAATACTTCAATTATGAGGAGCTTATCTTGGGTTCTGTAATAGCCCACAGCCGGGGCTTGCTGATGAGAAAATTGCTTATTATTATGTTTGGTATTTATTTGGTCAATGGCCATACTTCCATCAGCATAAAAATAGAGACAACCATATATTGAATCATTATTATACGAAACAAAGGGATGCTTTGCTACATATACAAATTGGGTATCAATTTGCGGATTCCATTCAAAGGCTGTTTGTAACAATTTGTATTGGGGCGATTTGGGTCTGTAAACAGTATTGTTAAGCCAAATACCCTTATTGCATGCAACAAATAACAAAGAAACAATCAGTAAAATATATAGCCTTGTTTTCATCGGATACTTCCACTCAAATTTAACTGATTGGTTTTAGAATATTCATAGGTCGATTCTTTAGAAATATGGTTGTGTATGAAATCTTGAAGCCATGCAGAACCAAACACGTCTAACCTGATACCATTGTATTGAAAAAAATTAGAAGCCTTGTTCAAGGATTGATGAAAACTTGTTTGAGGATACTTGTGTCCCAATCCTAAGCCAGGATAGTTCATTAAACGGTAACCACTAAAATTCTGATACCCGAATTCAAAACCGCCAATATTCATTGCCAAACCGCCTGTCCAACCTGCATCTGTTTCTTTAATTCCTAGCTTACTTCTAAACAATCCAGCAAACGTTGGGAAAGTTGTTGCATCATTGTTATATGAAAAAGAAAAATGATTGCCCATGCGCATACCAAATAAACCCTGTGTTTGAATACCTGGTCCATCCTGTTGATGGTTTATAGCTGAATTAAATGCAAATAACTGGCCCCAATGTGCACCATATTCATGGGTATTTAAAAATGGAGAAGGGGTATTGTAATTCATGGTATAAATACTGTGTGGGGTTGCATTCCCAAACCCGCCTTGCAACAAAAATCCTGAACTAAAATCATAGGCGAATGTATGAGAGCTATTTGTTCCAAGTTGGTTACCTCCATACATAGCAACGTTTGCAAGCATTTGTAAATTAGCCGTTGGCTCACCAAGTTGGTATCCGATTGATGCTGTAGCGTTTAAATTCAGGCCTGCAGTCCCAAAACCCATCCGAATACCCATTACGAAGCCAAATTTACCAGGTGGATCCCAAGACTGCATGCCGTTGGGGTCAATTTTATTTACTGGATTGTTTTGCATAGCAACATAAGGAGATTGGGAAATGAATTGTCCAGCTAACATATCCATTGTATGCCACCTGCCAATTTGAGGATCTAAAAACCTACTCCCATGGTCGTAATATTCTAAATAATTTTTTAACACAAGTGGTTTTCCATTAAACAAATGCAAAGTATTGGTATCTGTATTGGTCAAAACAAACTCTAAACCTTTTATATTTAATCCAAAAGGGTAATAATGGTTTTCTTGAACAATTTGTGCCAACATGCGTTTTCTTATTACTGAAAAATCATCGTAAAAAATTATATTTTCATTAGAAGAACTCAGGTATATCTGTACTTTTTCAATATTACTCGAGTCAACAACTAATTCTGCATTTAATTGCTCCCAATTTGTATTTCCAATAATAGGCGTCACAAGTGCTTTGACAACCTGTCCAGAAGAATCAAATGCTCTTATAATAAGTGATCCTTTCACTTCTGGATGTTGTTGAAGTGATTGAATGAGGTGTTTTAGTCCACCTAAAACAGCAATCAAGTTGAGATAGATACTTGGAGACTGATTCATTTTAATGTCTGCTGGTGAAATCGTATTCAATTGATGAATACCCATTAATTGATATAACCAATTTGGTTGTATAGGATTGTTTTCAGGATGTTCTTCCTTTATTTTTCCAAAAACACTGGCATGTATAGAGTCTCCAAAATTTACATTTAAAGTTAAATTGGTTCCAATAACTGATGTAGTTTTACCAGAAAATTTACCAGTGTAAGCGTCCTCCATCGTTTGAATAGGTGCAGATTTATTTAAAAATATTTCTGAATCAAATGGAATGTTCACCACAGCAGTATCAATATCTGAAGGTTGTTCTTGTTCAAACTCATAAGTACATATCCAATTTCCAGTAGTATCTAATAAGGGCATGAAAGTCATTCGAGTATTTCCTTGATGGTCTGTATAATCATAATGGAATAAAAAGTTCCCCGCATTTATTTTCTGACTCGAATGTTGGCTGTATACCATTCTTCCCTCATCATGTGAGATTGAACGAATGACCTTATCAACATAATAAGCTCCAGCAACTTCATCCCATTCATGTATTTTTTTACCTTGTATAGTAAATTTAGACTGGTATTTGTTACCTAGAGCATCATAGATTAACTCGAGTTCATCACCATTGTTCCACTTGATTGCAGAAGGTAAACCTATTGGGTTATAGGTGATCAATTGTACGCCCTTATTTTTGTCTGTAATCAATCGCTGGTTGGCATCATATAAATAATCAGCTCCTTTTGCATTTCTGTCTATAAAATGATTGTAACCTTGCATGGCATATATAGATGCATCAGATACACTCAAGAGTTGATTTCCATTGTATGTGTAAGTCAATTTATCAATCCAATCATAAGAAGTAGGTGCATTGGGCAATTGCGAATTGATGAGCCCATGCTGTTGCATTGACAATATATTTCCATTTAAATCATAGCTTAATTGTTGAACTTCATAGCGTCCATTTTCGTTTAGAAAATTGTTAGTATTACTTCCAAAATATTTGGCAGAATTAAGTTGCGTAAACCTATCGTAATTGTATAAGTAGCCTCGAATCACTTCATCTCTTTTTGACACCCAATTACACACACTTAAATTACTTAAAAAATTAGGTGTATTCCTAAATATACCGCCAGAATTTGCATGTGTAAAGTGTGCATCATAAACAAAATTCATCGCAAACAAATCATCATTTCCTAGATTGTTGACATCATTCATTTGTAACAACTGACCTTGTAAATTATAAGTATAGTCAATTGACTGAAGAAAAGGCTGATTCAATCCTATTGCGTGAAGATTCTTTTTGATCACTTTACCTAGTTCATTATAGTTCATTTCACGCATCAGCACTTTGGTTCCATCAGGATTTGTTAACCATGTTCGCTGAAGTCTGTTGTATATATCATACTCATTTTCTATACGCCATTCATAAAATGCACTTTGCTTAGTTAAACATTGTTTATTCAACTCCGTCAGGACGAATCCTCTGAAGTTGTATGTTCTTTGGGTTGATTGAAAACCTCCCATAGGGTTGTATGTAACAATTAAACTGTTTCTCCCAATAAAATCGTATCCATTCATTTTAGTTACCCAACCACTTGCACTTTTACCCAACAATTTAGCTTTAGTAACTGTTAATTTCTTAAAAGAGAATGCATTCAATTCTAAGGAATTCTGAAAATCCCATTCTTTATTCCCATCCATATCAGCATCAAAATTGTCGTAATAATTTAAAACCAATGTATCAACAATATTGGTAGTTGGAAATACCTGATTGGAATAATACAATGGCTTCCGGTCAGAATATTCATAATAAACTAGCGATTTATTGAAACGATCTTGAAGATCAGACCTGGGCATGTTTCTTTCCGTTTGAAAAACACCTTTGACGACTGGCCTCCCCTGTTGATCGAATTTCTGAAAAGTCCATTTAAAATCAAGTGCTTGTTGCGGATCCTGAGACATAACCACCCTATCTAATAAATCGTAAACATAACTGGTTATTCCTGTACCGGGTAGTTTTTGAGTAATCAACCTGTTGCGTTCATCATATATATTCTGCTGTACATACAAATCAAAAAGATTGGCTGTACTGCCGGAGCCATTGCTAATTTTGGAATTGAAATCAAACTGATTATTGTAGAGTGCCTTTATACCTTCTGGCTGAATAACAGCAGCCAATAAACCATGCTTATTATGTATATAATATGTCTCAGATGCAATTTTAGCACCATTATAAATACGGTCTAATAATAATTTATTAAATAAGTCAAAAACTTGTATTTCTTGCTGTCCGTTTGCATTGATTTTGCTTTTAATCCAACAGGAACCGTCTGTAAAATATTGAGGTAAAACAGTAGTATTTTGTTGATTGTAAATACGAATATCATCCAGTAAAACTTTACCTGTTGGGCCTGAACAACTAATGACGAATTGGTTGTTATTTGTTAAAACAGAGATGGGAATCCTAACCTCAATCCAATTATTATCTAGTGAAAATTGACCATTTAAAATTTGCGAGGTAGTATTGTTCTTCAAATAAACTACAGTACTTCCACCATTTAGTTTCTTTACAAAGCAGGAGAGTAGATAATTGCCTTTGTTTAAATTAAAAAGGATGCTATTGCCATAACCCGAATTGAACAAAAAGGCATTGGGTTGATTGGCTGCTGAATTTGGAGAAATTCCCGCATACCTATTCGTAATGCAGTTTAAAATTGAAGGAGCAGGGTAAGAAAAAAAACCCATATTGATGCCATCGAAGTTGATGTGTTTAACTAGTAAGCCTTGCTCAGTTAAAACAGTTGGTTTCATATTTGCATAATTGAAATTAAATCGGAGAATGCTGTCAGATAGCTGATTGGGTCGTTCAGTATATTGGCACTCATGACCCGAACCCATTCTGAAATTTTCTCCTGCTGAAGCTTTTATAGTAAGAAAAGATGCCGGTGAAGTCTCAAACGCTTGTTCAGAAAAAGGATAGGATGTTGACATTTGCGTTTGCTGATAAAAGTGTTTGCATTCAATTAAAGCATCATCTCTGAAACCACCTGCTCCTTGAATAGCATATGGCAAAAGTTCTTTATGTAGTCTTCCAAATTGATCGTATTCAATAGCTTGGACCAAGTCTTTTGATGATGCTGTATACGCTTCAGTAACAGTTTGAATTGGTCGACCTAATCCATCAAAATAGGTATAATTTGTAACACCAGTATTTGTAGGATCGGTAAAACGATTTACTGCCATTGATGGTAAAATTACTTTTTGAACGCACCTGTTGGGCTGTGTAAAGCCTTCAATAGAAGTCAATATGAAAAGCAATATAATGAGACGCTTCATGAATGAAAATAAATTTAATGGCTAAAATTGGTTTGTACGCTTTGTAAAATATGGCCTTCCTTATTGGCTATAACAGCTACATTTCCAAAAGCATCATATTGATAATAATTGATACTATGATCTGGATGACACACCGACTGTAAGCCCTGTACTGTATAGTTCTTAGTTGTTACGGATGACTGGATAGGCACAACTTTAAATTCATCAATTTGTAAATCTCCAGTTAACATACATTGAATTGCATGCTTGGTTGTAAAAACAGTTTCATAAAAAGCCCATTCTGATGGATTTGATCCTGTACTTGATTGCGAAATAATTTTCGCATTCTGTAACGCTAAATGTATTTGATCTGTAGTTCCCCTATACCAAAAACTAAGCGTATAGGTATTTGGTTTTAAACTAACTTGTAATTGGGTTTGCGATAAATTCAAAATCCACTGACCAGTTTTAGCTGTCTCTGTATTTTCTGCATAGCTCATTACATCATTGATACGGTGGTTTAATCCAGGTTCAAAACTACTGTAAGCTACATCAGAAGTATCTGCTAAATTGATTTCCAAACCAATTTGATCAAATTCTGTATTCCAAATAAAAGCTCTATTGGAAATTGGCAGTTGCAACCTACTGGCTATACTTCTGTCTGGATGGTATAAATAATTGGTTTCGTATTGTAAAGGTTGATGCACCAACTGGTATTGCAAATTGCTATTCAACTGTAATTCTTTAACACATTGCCATTCTGAATTGTATACCATTGTTTTCTTTGAGCAAAGAAAATCGTTCCGAAATTCACTTTGTGATGACAGGTAAGTTGGCCTGTAAAAATCATGGTGATTGAATGGTTGATAATCGGCATTTAAATACGTAAACGCGGTGGTTTCCCAAAGCAAAGAATTGCCTATGATTCGTTTGGTAATCCTATAAAACAACAAAGGATCGTACTCAAATTTCTCATGTGTAATCATGGGGTTTATTGTTGTAATTCCATTCAATCCTTTGCCATATCGATAGGTGTTTTTCTGCTTTAACCTGTTAATTGATGGGTCATTGGTATACTGGTAATAAACTAGGTAATCACAATTTAAAAATGTATGTGAAGGACATTGAGGGAACTGTGCCATTTTGCCATTTATTTTTGGTAAATCGACCCTTTCATAAAGGTATTCATTTCGTTCAACCAATTTAAATTGCGTCCCATATAAACCATAAATGGACTCGTCCCTTAAACTACCATTCATGCATGCATACTGTTCATTTATTGGGGTGTTTGGTTGATAAAAAAGTAAAGAGTTTTCAAAGTCAAAAACTGGTAAATAAAAAGCACTTGAACGCCATCTTGAACCGATTGAAATTGGAGCAACTTGCTTAGAAACTTGGTTAAAAAATAATCGACTTGTTTTGCCATTATTGATACCGTTACTGTCTTCTAAAAATTCTTCTACTTTATCATAGCCAACCAATTGTCCTTTTGCAGCAAATTGAGGCTGAATAATTGGCGCTGAACTGCTATTCATTCTAAACGAAACCACATTGCCACAACTGTGAACCGATTGGTAAAAATGTAATGGAACAGCCATCAACAAACCTCCTATGTAATGAAGGCCCTTACTCAATAATAACTTGTTGTCAATATCATAACTTCGAATACGCCGAATTCTTAAACCTGCTCCATACAAACTGTCTTTAAAGGCATATTTATTTAGATCAGGGTGTTTGAATACGTGGGGCTCCATCTCAAAAATGGTATACCCACCAGTTGGATAAACCATTTTTTTTAGACTCCCATAACGCGCCCTTGTAGTATCTGATTGTCTTGAAACAATTGGTCTATTGTCTAATTGGTCGTTTATTAAATTACACGTTGTTTGAAACAAACCATTTGGAATAGATGGGGCCATAGACATGTTACTCGGATTACTGTTATAATAGCCCCAATAATCTTGTGTAAGCGCTAACCTATTGGGCAAAGAATCTGGAAAATAATAATCAAAATCATAACTTGGATGAACACCTGTATAGTTTCCAATTGGCACTTGCTCCATATGGGTTAACCAAGCTCTTTCTTTAGACAAATCAATGTCATAAGTAAATTGAAATTGCTTAGTTAATGTAGACAACGTTGAATAGCTAATAGATTGCAATAGCAATTGTTTTTGGTTAAAAACTGCAGCAGGATAATAATTGAATTCAACAAGTTGGTTGTGGTAAGCGATTGATTTCAATATGGGTGTATTGACCTGCATGATTTGAATAGTTCTCTCGTGTTGTGAAGCATGTCCACATTCAGGGCTTACACTGTAAACGTCTTGCAGCTGAAGCTGGTAACTATA
Source organism: Bacteroidota bacterium (assembly GCA_947462865.1). Lineage (GTDB taxonomy): Bacteria > Bacteroidota > Bacteroidia > UKL13-3 > UKL13-3 > CAISCU01. The sequence goes on from CANHRW010000007.1 coordinate 19,181, forward strand.
CGAAAACTTTTCGTATTCAAAATGTATTTGTTCACCGTCTTTGGTAACAATATCTGTTAAGTGAACTGCTGCTATGTATGGGCCAAGAGGATTTCCTCCAGGTAAAAACGAAATGGTATTGAATTCCATTTCGTTAAAATGATACGTATTGTGTAGTTCATCTATGAGCCTAAAAGAAAGTGCTTGTGAGCCTGGTACACCTATTTGTCTGTATGTAGCGTATACCTGAACATTCATAAAAGGGAAAAACATTGGAACTTTATCGGGTAGGTATTGGAATTTACCTTGTAAAGCAGCCGCTTGAAAATAAAATTCATCAGGTCTTGCATCGGGTGTAAAAGGCGATTTACCTTGATTTGACAATTGTATCATTTGATTCCAATAATTACTACCTGCAGCATTACAAGAATCACTTACAGGAGCTTCTGGTAAACGCATGGGATTGTGGTAATAGCCTGCTGGCCCAAAATCATCGCCACCTAATATGTTTCTACTAATTACACCACCCGCCATCAAATTCCAACTCATTCCCAATATACCAGGATAATCATTCACTTTTACCCCATTGCTATTGTATTGAATATGTATAGGTAATTCAAATCCGTTCTTTGTTTTTAAGCCAGGTAAAGGCAATTGAATTGGCAAACTTCCATTGTAATAACCAATAGGAATTGAACCATATTTTTCAACGGCATTTGAATTGGGTGAAGCAGGAAAAACTCCTGATGATTGTTGTGCAAATAGCTGTATGCAGATAGCATGTAAAAATAAAAGGGTAGCTTGTTTTTTCATGTCTAATCAAAAAAATAGGCTCAACTGAATGTTCAATTGAGCCTACAAAATTAGCGCAGCTAGGATATGGGAATTCCTTAAATGTACTGATGGAATCCTTAAATTCTATTGTAATAATATTTTTTTAACTTGGACAACAGAGCTTGAATTATCTTTTATTCGTAAATAATAAATTCCTTTTGACCAATTGCTTATATTAATATTTAAAGTTTTAGATGTAATGCTTTGATTTAATATTAATTGTCCATTATTGTCTGTGATATCAATATTGTAACCATTTAAATTTAAATATTGATCAATGTCAATTGTTATTTCACTAATTGTTGGATTTGGATAAACTTTTATTTTAGTATCGATATTTATACCTGTCAAACCCAATTTTGAAATGTTTAAAATAAGCGTATCTGTTACGGAAACTGAACAAGTTATTGTATCATAAATTATGACACTTTTAGTCTGGTTGCTTATACAACCAAATTCATCTTTAACTTCATATCTAATTTGCTTTAATCCTAGACCCGCTTTAACAGGATCAAATACATTATTCAGTACACCTGATCCTATAAATTTTCCACCTGATGGTTCAGCAAAGAGTGATTGACTATTTTCAAGGAGATTTATATATGGATTAATTTCGAAAGTAATATTTTGTTTAAATATCTCTCTTAACTCTATAAATGTAGTATCTGAAACACAACCATTTGGAGAAACCGTATTTAAAAAATATTGTCCTGCCTTATCTATTTCAATTTCCTTTGTGGATTCTCCTGTTGACCATAGATTCCCATTTGTTGATGAAGAAATTAATTTCAATCTCTCACCCTCACAATAAACAGAATTTCCTGAGCTCGTAGTAATTAATGGTTTTAATACGTTACAAAAAGGAAATTCAGCTATATAAAAATTTTGAAGATTATTTTTAAATAAACCTCCAGTATATAAATTATTATTAGAATCAGAAATAATTGATAAAATAGAACCATTTGCATTTAAAGAATTATCACCTCCTAATTCTGTCCAAGAAGTTCCATCAAATTTAGCTATGTAATTATTTCCAAATTGATTTAAAAAATCACCTCCTACATAAATATTATTTTCTCTATCACAGTGTAATGCGTTAATTACATTATTTGCATTTAAACTATCAGTTCCTATTAACTCAGACCATTCGCTACCATCAAATTTTGCAACATAATATTTTTGATTGTTATTGTAAATACTACCACTTATATAGATGTTTTGATTTAAATCAATAGTAATTAGTGACGGTGTACTTGAAGTTATGAACCCTGGTAAAGCTGACCAATTGATTCCA
>CANHRW010000008.1 GCA_947462865.1 Bacteroidota bacterium
AATTGGAAGTTTTATAGGGTTAGCAGCAACTACACAATCCGAAATTACCATTAAAAATTGTGCAATAGATCGCTTAGGGGTCATTCCAAAAACATTCCAAAAAATGGGTATTGAAATGGAATTCAGAGGCGATGATATCTATTTACCTTCACAGGCATCGTACAAAATAGATACCTTAATTGATGGTTCAATCTTAACTATCAAAGACGGAATATGGCCAGCATTTACCCCCGATTTAATTTCTATTGCCTTGGTAACTGCCACTCAAGCCAAGGGTTCGGTGCTCATTCACCAATGGATGTTTGAAAGCCGCTTATTTTTTGTTGACAATCTAATAGACATGGGAGCAAGCATTATTTTGTGTGATCCTCATCGGGCAGTTGTGATAGGCTCTAATCGTGAAACCAAATTGAGAGGAATTACCATGTCATCTCCAGATATTAGAGCAGGAGTTTCTATGCTTATAGCAGCATTAGCTGCAAACGGACAAAGCACCATTCACAATATAGAACAAATAGACAGAGGTTATCAGTTTATAGAAAAAAGACTTCAGGCTATTGGGGCAGACATTCAACGCATAGACTAATGTTTCGCACATTTTCCCTTTTAATCATTTGCAATTTATTATTTTCATTTAAGGTAACTGATTTATCTGATGGAAAGCTGTCTCTTTTTCCGAATTTCAGCTTTACTGGCATGTTCGATAAAAATTACCAACTCAGCGATTTAAAAGGGAATTATGTTTTAATAAATTTTTGGGCTTCATGGAATGAAGAAAGTAGAAAAATGCAACTCAAACAAACCCCCATTTATACCAAATTCAGAGATCAAACTTTTAAAGAAGCCAATGGATTCGAAATTGTTTCTGTAAGCATTGATACAGAACCAACAGATATGCAATTAGCCCTCAAAAAAGACCATCTCAATTGGGCAAATCATTACAATGAAATAAATGCTTGGGAAGGCAAATTGGTCAGGGACATTCAATTAAAAGGAATCCCTGCAAATTATTTACTCGATTCAAAGGGAATTGTTATTGCGCAAAACATTGAGGCAGATAGTCTTGAAATGTTGTTAAAAGGCTTTCAATAGGTGTCACATTGTCACAAATTATTCCTTGGCAAACTCTTTGAATGTATTAGAAAAATTGAAAGACATGAATGCATCTGAACAAAACAACCATCATCACGAAGAATCTCCAGAATCATTAGATATTGCTGGCAATGAAACATTGGGCAACCCAGAATCTGATGAGCATACAGCTTCAGATACCACAATAGACCCAATCGTAAAATTACAAGCTGAACTGACAGAAGTTCAAGACAAATACCTACGTATGTATTCAGAATTTGAAAATTTTAAACGTAGAACCACCAAAGAAAGGACCGATTTATTAAGAAGCGCAAATCAAGAAACCTTGGTATCTTTGTTACCTGTTTTGGACGATTTTGACAGGGCACAAAAGTCTATTCAATCTACCGAGGGCAATGAAGCCATAAAAACGGGTGTAGATTTGGTTTACAATAAATTAAAAAATATTTTACAACAAAAAGGTTTAAAAGAAATGGATACCGATGAAAAAGTATTTGACAGTGAATTCCATGAAGCCATTACCAAAATACCAGCTCCTAACGAAGCCTTAAAAGGAAAAGTGGTTGATACCCTTGAAAAAGGATACTTTTTAAATGAAAAGGTAATCAGATTTGCCAAGGTAGTTGTTGGAGAATAAATAAACAGAAGCAAACAGCAATGTCAAAAAGAGATTATTACGAGGTTCTAGGGGTTTCTAAGAATGCAAGTCCTGAAGAAATCAAAAAAGCATACCGTCAAATGGCTATCAAGTTTCACCCAGATAAAAATCAGGGAAACAAAGAGGCCGAAGAAAAATTCAAAGAAGCTGCTGAAGCCTATGAAGTATTGAGCGATACCAATAAAAAGGCAAAATACGATCGCTTTGGACACCAAGCAATGGGTGGCGGTGGTGGCGCCGGTCAACACATGAACATGGACGATATCTTCAGTCAATTTGGAGATATTTTTGGCGATGGCAGCCCTTTTGATTCATTTTTTGGTGGAGGAGGCAGAAGAGGTGGTCCTAAACAAAGGGTTGGAGGAAATCTAAGGGTAAAAGTAAAACTTACATTACAGGAAATTGCTACTGGAGTTACCAAACAAATAAAAGTAACCAAGCAAGTATCCTGCAAAGGTTGTGGAGGCAATGGAGCCAAAGACAAATCATCATTCAATACCTGTGGAACATGTGGTGGTGCCGGACAAGTGAGAAAAGTAACCCAAACCTTTTTGGGACAAATGCAAACTACGAGCACTTGCCCTACCTGTAATGGTGAAGGCAATGTGGTAACCAACAAATGTACCTCTTGCAGAGGAAGTGGCCGTTCAGAAGGCGAAGAAGTCATTTCAGTTCAAATTCCAGCAGGTGTTTCGGAAGGCATGCAATTGAGCATGAGTGGAAAAGGAAATGCCCCGGAAAGAGGAGGCATACCTGGCGATTTAATTATTTTAATAGAAGAAATTGAAGACCCTGTTCTTAAAAGAGATGGCAACAATGTGGTCTATGATTTATTTTTAAATTTCGCAGATGCCGCATTGGGTACTCAAGTTGAAATACCAACTGTAACCGGAAAAGTAAAACTAAAAATAGATGCTGGAATTCAAGCAGGTAAAATGCTTCGATTAAAAGGCAAAGGGTTACCTGAGGTAAATGGACCTAAAAGCTATGCTGGAGATCAATTAATTCATGTAAATGTATGGACTCCTAAAAAGCTCAGCTCAGAAGAAAAAGCGATGCTTGAAAAATTGAGAGGTGCAGAAAACTTTGAACCTAAGCCAGAAGCCAATGAGAGAAATTTCTTTGACAGAATGCGCGACTTCTTCAATTAAAAACGAGGACATCTGATTCTTTTACTTAAATTACCTCTTTGGCCTAAACTCAATTCCAAACCTAATACATTAGACCAAAAAGCATCAGGTGGGAATGGAGAATTCCTGTACATGTTGCCTGAAAACTTACTACTAGTTGTTAAATTTAATCTCGACTCCCAGAATAAATTAAATTTACTGAATAAATGATAATTGAGTTTGATACCTGAACTAACTAAAAAAGTAGTTCTTTCTTGTGCTTCATGAATTTTAACACCCTCAACGTTGGTTTCATCTCTGCCATATCCAATACTCGTACTAAAAGTAGAAATCTGTTTGTCTATTGAATACATTTTGGAGTGAAAACGAGCTAAACCCAAACCAAAAAGTGCTTCAAGATTAAGACCTTTCCCTCTAAAAATATCGGGAGTAATATTTGTATTTGCAATTAATTGAAAATCTTTAGAATGGGCCTCAAAAGCTATAACCTCATTATTTACAAACAAACTCCATAAATGGCCTTCTGCATATCTAAAACCGATATCCCATTTTTGATTGAGACGAGTGACTAAATAAAGACCAGTTAAATTTTTAAGTTCCGAATAATTACCTTTTTGAAAAGTTATTTTACCATCACCTGCAGTTCCAACATAAAAGTTTACACCTGTAGCAATTCCTATTTTAGAATTTAGGATATATTTGCCAATATCAAAGCTTTGAGCATTTAATAAAAATGTTTGAAACACTGACAAAAAAACTAATAGTAGGCGAAACGACATTTATTTTTTAATTGTTAACAAACATACCGCTTTTAAGGTTTTGTTAATAATTTTAATACCAAAAAATATTAACAAAAATGAGTTTAATCCACATTTTATTGCAACTAGATGATTATTGAAACAAAAGATTTAAATAAAAAATTTCAAAGCAAGCAGGTACTTGACCATATCAATATCAATATCCCTAAGGGTTCAATTTTTGGACTGCTTGGCCCAAATGGAGCTGGCAAAACCACCTTTATTCGTTTATTAACAAAAATCATTGAACCTGATTCTGGTGAAATCTTATTCGAAGGCAAACCACTTTCAATGTCAGATGTCTACCAAATGGGGTATTTACCTGAGGAAAGAGGGTTGTATAAAAAAATGGGAGTAGAAGAGCAATTGCTATTTTTTGCTTCGCTTAAAAACATACCAAACAACCAAGCCAAAAAAGCCATTAAAAATTGGGCTGAAAAATTTGATTTAGGTAAGCTTTTGAAAAAACCGGCAGAGGAACTGTCTAAAGGGATGCAACAAAAAGTTCAATTGATGGCCTCTTTGTTACATAACCCAAAATTACTCATTCTAGACGAACCATTTTCTGGTTTTGACCCCATACATGCTCAGTTGCTCCAAGAAGAAATTATTGCCTTAAAAGAACAAGGAACCAGTATTGTATTGTCTAGTCATAGAATGGATACAGTTGAACAACTCTGCGATCATTTGGCATTGATTAATCAAGGTAAAGTAATTCTTGACGGCGAATTAGAAGAAATTCAAAAAGCCTATTCTAAACAAGAATGGATTTTAGAATATGATGGGGAGTTGCCTCAAACCAACGAACTATTCAAGATAGACTGTTTAAAAGACAGTAAAGAAAAGCGAGTATTAATTAAACCTATTGGCAAAGTTTCATTGAATGAAATGCTAGCAGTACTTTTGAACCAAGGTATTTCCATTAAAAGTGTTAAAGAACAAAAACCAAACATGAACACTATATTTATAGAAGCGGTAGCACAAACCCAAAAATAACATGCATAAAATTTTAATCATCGCACAGAGAGAATTTTTAACAAGGGTTAGAAAAAAATCTTTTGTGATTATGACCATACTCTCCCCACTCTTATTGCTCGTATTTTATGGGGTTATATTCTACCTGAATATCAAAAAACAAGCTCCAGATGAACCCATTAGCGTAATGGTAGTAGATCCTACAAATTTACTGAACAATTCTTTGCCCAATGAAAAAACAGTGTTTTTCAAATTTGCACAAGATTCCGCTCCAAACATTGAGAACATGCTAAATGTAGGACAATGGGATTTGGTTTTAGAAATTAATCACAACAAACAACAACCATTATTCAATTTATACAGTTTAAACAATATTGGTTTTTTAGAAAAAGCCTCCATATCGAATGCATTAACCCAACAAATTCAACAAAATAAATTAATTGAAAATGGAATTTCACCAAAGTTGATTCAACAAATTAATCAAATGTCTGTTCAATTAAATGCGATCCAAATAAAGGATCACAATGCAAAAGCCAATCATTCGGAAATGGGTGCATTGGTTGGATTTATAATGGCTTTTGTCATTTACTTATTTATCTTCTTGTACGGTGTTCAGGTCATGAAAGGAGCAATTGAAGAAAAATCGAGCCGCATTGTTGAAATTTTAGTTTCATCTATCAAACCAACCGAATTAATGTATGGTAAAATACTAGGTATTGCAGGAGTTGGAATGACTCAGTTTCTCATATGGGTAGTAGTTTGTTTAGGGTTAATGGGACCTTTATCAGGAATCATTGGTGAACTGGTTCAAACTAATTTAGAAACTAGCTTACAAAGTAGTGCACAGGTTCAAAATTTAACTCAAAATATTGGAATGGAATGGCTTGCTGAATTGAATTTACCATTCATGTTTGCATTGTTTATTTGTTATTTTATTGGAGGATATTTGTTCTATGGAGCATTATTTGCGGCTGTTGGAGCAGCAGTTGATAACGATACTGATACCCAACAATTCATGATGCCCATTACCATGCCATTGGTATTTAGTCTAATTTATTCTCAAAGCATCATTGGAACAAACCCAGATGGTGTATTGACCACATTTTTATCGATGCTACCTTTTACTTCACCAGTGGTAATGATGGTAAGAATTCCGTATGGTGTACCAACCATTGAATTAGTGACTTCTTTAATTTGCTTGTGTGCAGGATTTATGATGAGTGTTTGGTTTGCTGGAAAAATATATAGCGTTGGATTATTAAACTACGGCAACAAAACAACCTATAAAACAGTTTGGAAAATGTTCAGACAGCGCAACTAATGGACAAGACAAATTTATTTAAAAACTACTTTTTTACTTTTTTTCTCGGGACCCGTTTCTTCTTAACTTTTGGTATCCAAATGCAGGCCATTTTGGTTGCCTGGAAAATTTATAGCTTAAATCATGATGCTTTGTCTTTAGGGTTAATAGGACTAACTGAGGCTATTCCGGCATTGGGTGTGGCTTTGTATGCTGGTCATTTGGCCGATAGTCAAAACAAGAAAACAATTTTAAAGTATTGCATACTCTTATTAATTATCAGTTCATTGGGCATGCAATTGGCTAGTACCAATGTATTTGAATTAAATGATACCAACCAAATTCAAAGCTTGTATTTTTTTGTATTTGTATGCGGTATTGCAAGAGGTTTTTATGGACCGGCCTCTTTTTCACTTATCCCATCATTGGTTGCAAAAGAACAGTTAGTGAAAGCAGGTACTATGCAAAGTACAGCATGGCAAATAGCTGCAATTGCAGGCCCAGCTATAGGAGGTATTTTATACAGTACCATTGAATTAAATAGTTGTTTCCAATTGGTATTGTTGATGGAAGGATGTGCACTTATTTGTTTACTCAATATCAGAAGTAATTTTACACCAATACCCATTGCTGAAAAAGAATCTATGTTTAAACGTTTACAAGATGGCGTGCATTTTGTTTTCAAACACAAAGTTATTTTATCGGCAATTTCATTAGATTTATTTTCTGTTTTATTTGGTGGTGCAACTGCGCTATTACCCATATTTGCAAATGAAATCTTGATGGTAGGTAGTACAGGCTTAGGAATTTTAAAAGCTGCTCCTTCTCTTGGTGCTGCCATGACCATGATTGCATTGAGTTTTAAAAATAAAATTCACAATCCTGGAAAAACTTTATTATTAGTGGTTGCTGCTTTTGGACTCTGTATGATTGCATTTGGCTACTCGGAAAACTTTTATTTATCTGTTTTTATTCTGTTTTTAAGTGGGGCATTTGACAGCGTAAGTGTAGTCATTAGGTCAGCAATTATTCAGACCCAAACCCCAGCAGAAATGAGAGGGCGAGTGGCTGCAGTAAACACCATGTTTATTGGATCAAGTAATGAAATAGGTGCATTTGAAAGCGGCATTGCTGCCAAGCTGTTTGGAACAGTTCCGGCCGTTGTAGGTGGAGGAATGATTACCTTATTGGTGGTTGGAATTACCCATGTAAAAGCCAAAGCAATAAGGACTTTTCAGTTCAATTAAGCTTTGGTATTTTCTTTGGGTATTTCTAATGAAATGGCATCTGGTACTTGCTCATCTAATAAGGCAATATCCAATACTTGTAACATATTGGTTACATAGAAAAAACTGAGGTCTTTCAAATAAATTGGCTGAATGTCTTCAATGTCTTTTCTATTGGCCTCACACAAAATAATATTGGTTATACCTGCTCTTTTAGCCGCCAATATTTTTTCTTTGACACCACCAATAGGCAATACTTTTCCTCTCAGCGTAATTTCGCCAGTCATTGCTAAATTGGGTTTAATTTTACGTTGGGTAAACACTGAAGCTAAAGAAGTTAACATGGTAATTCCAGCAGATGGCCCATCTTTAGGAACAGCGCCTGCAGGTACATGTATATGGCAATCAAAATGATCAAATACTTTGGCGTCTATACCCAAATATGCACATTGCGATTTTAAAAATGTCAAAGCAGTAACTGCCGATTCTTTCATCACATCACCCAAATGACCAGTTAAGGTTAATTTCCCTTTTCCGGATGTTAACCTAGATTCTACAAAAAGGATCTCTCCTCCTACGCTGGTCCAGGCTAAACCGGTAACTACCCCGGCAACATCATTGCCTTGGTATGATTCTTTTTCAATTCTGGCTGCACCCAAAATTTGATGCACCTTTTCCAAATTCATAGACTTGTCATATTTTTTATTCATGACTTTTTCTTTGGCAAAGAACCTTGCAATAGATGCAATTTGTTTTTCTAATCCACGTACCCCACTTTCTCTGGTATAAGACTCAATGATTTTTTCAAGTATTTCGTCTGTCAATTGGAAATCATTTTTATCTAAACCGTGGTTGCGTTTTTGCCTAGGTAGCAAATATTTTTGTGCAATTTGAATTTTTTCCTCAAGGGTATATCCATTGATTTCAATGATTTCCATCCTGTCTAATAAGGCAGGTTGAATGCTGTCTAAATTATTAGCTGTTGCAATGAACATGACCTTAGATAAATCATATTCAATTTCTACATAATTGTCATAAAAGCTGGCATTTTGTTCTGGATCCAACACTTCTAACAATGCACTTGAAGGATCGCCTCTAAAGGTATTTCCTACTTTATCAACCTCATCTAAAACAAATACTGGGTTTGAGGTTTTAATCTTTTTAATGTTTTGAATAATTCTCCCAGGCATGGCACCGATGTAGGTTCTGCGGTGTCCTCTGATTTCACTTTCATCATGCAAACCTCCTAAAGCTATTCTGGCATATTTACGACCCAAGGCTTTGGCAATAGACTTACCCAATGAAGTTTTACCTACTCCTGGAGGGCCATATAAACATAGAATAGGACTTTTTAAATCTTTTTTGAGTTTGATAACAGCCAAATATTCTAGAATGCGTTGTTTTACTTTTTCTAATCCAAAATGGTCCTCATCTAATATTTTTTGTGCCTTCTTAAGGTCAAAATTGTCTTTTGTTGTTTCGTTCCAAGGTAAGTCTAGTAGCAATTGCAAATAATTGAGTTGAATGCTATAGTCCGGAGCCATGGGATTGATGCGCTTTAATTTCTCCAATTCTTTTAAAAAGGATTCATTGACTTGTTCTGACCACATTTTTTGAGCAGCCAATTTTAACATATTTTCAATTTCTCTTTCAGGAGAATCACCGCCCAATTCCTCTTGTATGGCTTTGATTTGTTGTTGTAAGAAGAAATCGCGTTGTTGTTTGTCTAAATCTCCCCTGACTTTATTTTCAATTTGAGCTTTTAATGCGGTAAACTGATAATCTTTATTGAGTGCCTCCATTACCTTTGAAGCCCTCGATTTAAAATCGAGTAGTTCTAAAATGGCTTGCTTTACTTGCACTTCTGCATTGAGGTTTGAAGCTACAAAATTCACCAAATAGTTGGGTGTTTTAATGTTTTTTATGGCAATAGCTGCTTCACTTGGCATGTGTGGTGACATGCTGATGATCTTTTGCGATACTTCTTTGATAGATTCGACCATGGCCATTGATTCATCATCATTTAAAAACTCATCTTCAGCCAAAGTACTCACTTCACATATTAAATAAGGTGAATCTTGAACTTGCTTTTGCAATTGAAACCTTCTTTTGCCTTGGATAACAGCCATGGTACTGCCATCAGGCATTTTAATCATCCTAACAATTGATGCCATTGTACCTATGGTATACAAATCGGCCATGGCTGGGTCTTCTGTTTCAGCGCTCAATTGGGTAACAACACCAACCAATTTATCGTTGCTTTTATAGGCTTCTTTGAGTAATTGAATGGATTTGTCTCTGCCAACTGTAATGGGTATGACAACTCCAGGAAACAAAACAGTGTTTCTAAGCGGTAAAATTGGCAGTGTTTCAGGTAAGTCTTCTTTATTGAGTACTTCTTCTTCTTCCTGACTGAGTAGCGAAATAAAATCGGCCGACTCTGTTTCGTCATTGAGAATTGTACTCATCATCATTCTATCTATTGAATTATTCATGTTGTTTAGTTAAGAAACCTATCAAGGGCATTGTATGGAATCAATTCGCATGCCAATGATGAAATGGCAGTATATTTTAGTTAAAAAGCAACTGATGGGTAATAATACCGCAAGCAATTGCCGCGTTGAGACTTTCAGCTTCTCCAATTCTTGGAATACTGATTCGTTCCTGAATGTATTGGTTGTAAAGTGAATGAATACCTGAACCTTCGTTACCAATTAACAAGATGGCTGGTTTTATTAGCTCAACTTGCTGAATAGGTGTACCAGCTAAATCGGCTGCCAAAACAGGCAAAGCATATTTTTTAAAAATGTTTTCAAGGTTTACATAGTGAACTTGAACCCTAGCAATGGAACCCATACTGGACTGAATGACTTTGCTATTGTAACAATCTGCTGTTTTTTCACTACAAAATATATGCTCAATGCCATACCAGTCGGCCAAACGAATAATGGTACCCAAATTACCCGGATCTTGAATGGTGTCAAGCGCTAAACTCAGTTTTTGTGACAATTGCTTGGGCAAACTGTATGTTGGAATTTTTACCAAGGCTACTACATCCCTAACACTTTGAAGGGCGCTCAATTGTTCCATTTCTTTGTTGCTAACTATTTGAATGCAATTGTCGGTTATGGATGAAAAAGGAGCTTCTTGTAACAATTCTTCTTTGCAGAATAGTTTGGCTATTTCCATTCCGGCTGTTATCAAATCTGAAGAAAGCTTCTTACCTTCGGCAACAAATAGTTGAAATTCCTCTCGGACTTTCTTATCTTTCAAAGACTTTACTAACTTGATTTCAGATTTAGTCAACATAAAAAATTGTATTTGGTTCTGCCTGTTAATGGGTTTGTTGAGTGCGTGCAATATAAGCAAACATGCAAGCAATGACACACGATTTTTGTACAAGAACAAAATTCAAATTTATGAAAGTAATATCGCAAGGTTTTATGATGCAGATTTAAACAGCCAGATTAAGCAAGTACCTAATAAAAAAATTATTGGCATATACCGTTTAGGTCTGCGTTTTTACCTTATTGGAACAAAGGGTAAAGACAATAAATTTAAACAGTTTTTGAGGTATCAGATTGGAGAAACCCCTGTAATTGTTGACAGCAATTACATAGAAGCTACTTGCAAAGCGATGAATGCATTTCTAAAAACACAAGGGTTTTATTATCCAGAAATTCGATACCAAATAAAAGGACCCATTCAAAGAAGTACGGTACTTTTCAATGTGAGAATGGGAAAACCTTACACCATCTATAAAATAGAAAGACATATTGCTGACCCAATTATTGATTCAATAGTTGCAGCCAATTTTGATGAATCATTCATAAGGCTTGGTAACCCCATTCAATTCCAAAACTTATTAAACGAACAAAATAGAATTACTGATTTGCTCCGAAACAATGGCTATTTTGGATTCACTAAAGAGGCAATCACTTTTGATTTTGATACCATACGATTTGGCGATTTTAAAGCGATGCTAGGTATTAATATTCAGAACCCAGCACATTTTAAAAACAATCAAACTTTTAAAATTGACAGCATACATGTAAGTATTGATCCTGGTAAAGATTCTACTGATTTTCATCCACATTTACCATTGACATTTAAGGATTTTATATACGCTTCAAATGGTTATCCATTAAAGCCCACTGTTTTAAAATCTACCCTATTGATTAGCCCAAACAGCTTATTCAGTCAAAAAAAATCAAATGGCACTTTCCAAAGGCTCAATGACTTACAACTGTTCAAAACAGTCAATATCAATGTTGTTCCTAAGTATGAAAACGCTGATTCTGCCAGGGTAAATTACAATATCAGGTTGGTACCTGCCAGTAAATACAACTTCAGTATTGAACCTCAATTAATTACTACAGACCAAGCCAATTTGGTGAGTGGCGCAACTTTTAGGAATTATGGATTGGCTACAGTTTTTACAAGTAATATCAACAATATATTTAAAGGTGCCGAAATTTTACAATTTAGGTACCGTATTGCATTAGAAGCTCAGCGAGGACCTTCAATTGCTGAAAAACCATTCTTCAATAGTTTTGAATCTGCACTCAATGCCAACTTAATCTTTCCTAAATTGCTTGGTTTTTTGACATTAGACCGTGCTTTTGAAAACTCAATTAATAAAACCATCTTGTCATCATCTATTTTGTTTGAACAAAATGTGAATTGGAAAAGAACCGTATTTTCATTGGGTTTAAATTATCAATTTTCTAAAAAACAACTTACTTTCCAAGTAACTCCTAGTGAGATTAGCTTTATAAGAACTGATTTTGCCAATAACGAATTATCAGAGAAAAGTAAAAACGACCCTTATTTGCAAAGCATTTTCGCAAATAATTTAATTACCAACTCACGGGTTGAACTATTGTACAACAACCAATCAATTAAAAAAAACAATAGTTATTTTTTTATTCGATGGGATGTTTTGGAATTGGCAGGGATCATACCAAGTGCCATTTATGAAGCCTTTCAATTGCCCAAGTCGGATAGTGGCTATTTCCAAATGTTTGGTGTGCGCTTTTTCAACTACGCCAAAACTTATGCTGATGTGAGGTTCAACCAGTTTATTGACGTAAACAATAAAGTGGTATACCGATTGGCCCTAGGTTGTGCACTGCCTTTTTGGAACTCAGATGAATTTGTACCTTTTGACAAAAGATTTTTCAATGGTGGGGCTAACAGTATTAGGGCATTTTTACCTCGATCACTTGGCCCTGGCGCCTATAATGTAGAAGACCAATTAGACCGAAGCGGTGATATGAAAATAGAAGCCAATGCCGAATACCGATTCAATATTTTTAAACGTTATTTTGAGGGAGCATTGTTTGTTGACGCAGGAAATATCTGGCGCATAAAGGAAGATGGTAGAGCAGAAGCAACCTTTAAATTGAATGAATTTTACAAACAATTAGCCGTTGGAACAGGTTTTGGATTCCGATTAAACTTAGACTTTTTAGTTTTCAGAATAGATTGGGCTGTACCAGTCATGGACCCAAGAAAAGTACTCAATAAACGTTTTGTTTTACCCAATTACGCAGACCCAGGCATGTTATGGGAAGCCTCAATCTTGAACTTTGGCGTTGGCTATCCATTCTAACATTTAATCTCTCAATAAGGTAATTGATCCTCTTGAATTTCTGACTGCTGGTTGTGTAACCAGTCGGTAGTTAAAAATATAATAATAAACCCCTTCTGGGCAGGGTTCTCCAGATTGTTGGTTATTGCCATTCCAATTAATGCCATCATTTCCAATGCCATCCTTTGTTGATTCGTAAACCAATTCTCCCCATCTATTATAGATATACAATTCATAAAAGTTACCACCCATCATGTTGATATCGAAAGCATCATTTTTGTTGTCATTATTTGGGGTAAACACATTGGGTATAACCAACAATACTTTAGGGGTTGTGTTTTTGCACAATGAATCGTAACAATCATTTGAGGCAAATGCTTTTAAACAAATTTGAAAACTGGTTCCAGTATCTGCTTTGTATGTGTGTATAGGGTCTTTGTCTGTAGAAAAATTATTTGTACCCGCATAAGCTTGACCAAAATCCCATTCGTAACGAACAGCCTGCATAGATTTATTGAACAATTTAACTTGAGGGAAATTACTTTCATCTAAATCAAAATCAGCTTTGACTTGGGTAGCAAAAATAGTTTTGGTTGCCGTATCTATACATAATCCTTCTTGAAGTTGTGGCACCAAGTATATTGTATACCTACCTGTATCTGCATAGGTATGGGTTAATGTAGAATCAGGCCAAATTTGGTTTTTACTATTTCCATCACCAAACAACCAAGTGAAACCAGGCACAGGTTTTGGGCTTGAGCCAATCAATTCAAAAGGTTGATTTTTACAAACAGTATCAGGAGTATATAAATTCAAACTACTGGTTGGTATAACCCTTACTTTCCTGACAGGAGCATTGGCATTCGTAGAATCTGGAAATACCGACCTACAGGTTTTATTACGCCCAGTTAATGGATCAATGAGGTTTTCCTCCCCCATTAGGTAAATTTTAAAAATGCCAGCATTTGGATAGGTAAAACTTACAGCAGTATCTTTTTGTGTAGATAAGATGTTGTTGTTGTAATCTCTAAAATACCAAACCCAATTCAGCAATTGCTTGCCTGTTGTATTGGTTAATTTAACCGTAAATGGAGCGCAACCAACAGTATCACTTATTGTAAATGAGGGTTTTGGCCCATCTATAAATACCGGTGTTGAATCTATTGCAATGCAACCCGCTGCAGATTGTACTTTTAATTTGGCATAAAACAACCCATTGCTTGTGTAATCATAAACAGGGTTCTGAACATAAATTGGGTTCTTATTTTCTCCAAATTCCCATGTCCATGCATTGACATTGTCGTAAGGAGCTGGAGAACCATACAATACCGAAGAATCGATTACATAGGATAAATCAGTAAAACTTAAAATTTGTGGGGCACACAAATACCTAGGCAACATGGGTTTTATTTGCGCTTTCAGATCTACAACCCTAATTTTCCTTGACAATGTTGCAGTATCTCTACAACCCAAACTGTCAATGGCAATCATGCGTATTTGAAAATTGCCGGGTCTGCTGTATTGATAACTTGGCTGCGAGCCAGTTGTAGTAAATCCATTACCTTCTCCAAAATCCCATATGAGTTGTTCTTTTCCGGCTGCAGCTCTTGCAGGTTCTTTCCAAAATTCTCTAACTGAGTTAAAATATTGAACATATTCTTGCAACTTAAGTGGTGTATTTAAACAAGCCACTGAAGGAGGAATAGAAATACTTTTAATAAACCCTAAGGGTAATTGAAAATTGGCAGTTTTGGAGCATCCTCTGGTATTGAGCATATACACACTTATCTGCTTAAATCCAGGTGTTGTAAACTGAAAAAACTGACTTGGAATAATTGAATCATTAGGCCCAAAATCAAGTGTGGTAATTTGTTGGTTGTTCCAATTGATTCTTACACGAACCAAACTGTCTTGAATGGTATCTTTGAGCGTAAGTTTCACACTCCACGGACCACAACCTCCGTTTAAGTTCTCAACTGAAAAAAGAGGTTTTAACGGGAGCAGTCTGAACATGTTGTGATACCATGCTGTATCATAACATGGAATGCCGTTTTTATCTGTACCATTTTTAATAATTAAACCCACAGTTACCCAACCTGATGGATTGCATGTTTCTGAATAAAAGTGACTGGTTTGGTTTAAATTAGAATCAATTTCAACCCAATTAGCAGCACCACAAATGGAATCAAAATTAATCCAGGCTTTTTCTCTACCACACAATGGCAAGGTTTTCTGTAATAAAAAATCAATAGGTGAATCTAAACAAACATTTCCAGCATACTGTAAACCTGGCCGAACCGGAACAGATAAGCTATCCCATCCTGCATCTGGTTGTGTAAGCTTTAAAGGAGCAGCACTTGTGTCAGTACATCCAGTAATAAAATCAGTTAAAATTAATTTTGGATAATAACATTTATCCTGTCCTGGTTTGTATGCATGAAATACGGGTGTAGAATCTTTAGAATAATTACAATTTCTGTTTAAATTAATTCCATTTCTTGTATCTGTTGTACAAGCTGGAGCAAATGCATCATCAAAATCCCAAATTCTGAACAATGCATTGTTATTGTACAAACAAGATTGATCAATTGCTGGACCTCTAAACCTCACGGTATCATGAACCTCACATTGGGTCTGGTTAATGATCGGATCTTTTGCTGTTTGAATGATGGCTTGAGGACCCAAAACCTCTATAGTTGTATCAATCTTTATTCTACAATTTCCAATTGCAGCATACATGCTAACTTGATATTTCCCGCAGGTTTTTAACCTTTTAGGAAAATTAATTGGATTGTTATCAAATGAATCAATTCGAATAGGACTTCCAAATTTATAAATGGTCCAATTCAATTGAATGGGGTCTATGTTTTTAGATGTAAAATTAAAGGTATTCCCCCTGAAACAAGCCTTTTGGTTATTGAGAAAAATGGTTGAATCCAATTGATAATTATTAACCGCACTCTTTAAAACAAATGTGTCTTTACATCCATTTAAATCTTCCAAAAATAAGCTAACATCAAAACTACCAATACTGGTATAAGTGTGGGCTAAATTTGTCCATGGGCTTTGAACCTGAGGAGTGCCATCCCCAAAATCCCATATATAATACTTGAGTTGAGCTGGAGATACCAAGCTATTGTTTACAATGGTTACAGGTGTTTGGTTGCAGGTTGGCTGATAATTTGCTTGCACACTTAAATCTGCAATTTTAGGATACAATAAAAACGCCTTTTGAATTTCAAACCTATCTATACAACCATTGGTATCTGTTACTTCCATTACAAAGTTAAATTGTCCTCCCAATGGACTTGAATAAGTATGACAAATTGAAGAGCCCGCACCTGGAGCACTGTTATCAAAAAGCCCATCACCGTATAAAAATATTCTGGTTTTAAGCGGTGTTAAATCTTTTCCGGGAGTAGAGAGGTCTTGGATACAAACTTCGTTACCTTTAAAACATTGGGTATCTTCTGATAAAATTGAAAAATTGGCTTTTGGCTTGTCAACCACCAAAATAGGGCTAGATGAAACTGTACAAGTTGCACCATTGTTAAAAGTAACGGTTACTTCAGGTATATAACTTCCTCTGTTTGGGTATTGATAAACAGGACTACTTTGACTGGAAATGGCACCATCTCCGAACTTCCATTTGTAGTTGGTAGCTACAAATCCTGCGTCAAACTGAACTTGAAAAGATGAGGTGTTACCCAAACAAACAATGGCATTGCTTGGAATAAGCTTACAGTTTTGAGCTTGTATTTTAAACAAACAAAAACAGAAAATAAAAACTAAAATTTTATTCATTTGTGTCAATAGCCAAATATACTATTAAAAATGTGTTTTCATAATCAACTTGTCTCTTGAATATCACTTAAATAACTATTAAATAAATAGCAATAAATCAACAATCAATTCCAGAATCAATTCTTCAATTGCTCATAGTTTTTTGTAAATTGCAAACCCATGTCAAAATCAGTTGCATTTTACACCTTGGGCTGTAAGCTCAACTTTTCAGAAACATCAACCATTGCAAGGTCTTTGATAGATGATGGGTACCAAAAAGTAGCCTTCCACGAACCAGCAGATGTGTATGTGATCAATACTTGTTCGGTTACAGACCATGCCGACCGCAAATGTAAAAAAGTAGTGAGAGAGGCATTGCGCCACAACCCCAATGCATTTGTAGCCATTATAGGCTGTTATGCCCAATTGAAACCACAAGAAATTGCTAAAATTCCGGGCGTAGATGTGGTTTTGGGTGCGGCTGAAAAATTCAATATTCAGGCATACATAGGCGATGGGTTTAAAAAAGAACAAGCCGTAGTACATGAGAGTAAAATTAAAGAGGTGTTGGATTACCATGCCTCCTACTCTATTGGCGACCGTACGCGTACTTTCTTGAAAATTCAGGATGGCTGTGATTATTTCTGTGCATTCTGTACCATTCCATTGGCAAGAGGCAAAAGCCGCAGCGATACCATAGAAAATGTGGTCAAACAAGCACGAGAAATTGTAGCGCAAGGTATCAAAGAAATTGTATTGACTGGAGTAAATACCGGGGATTTTGGTGTTCAGACAGGCGAAACTTTTTTTGGTTTATTACAGGCTTTAGAAAAAGTTGACGGCTTAAAACGTATACGCATTAGCAGCATTGAACCCAATTTATTGAGCAATGAGATCATTGATTTTGCTGCCCAATCTGCCAAAATAGTGCCTCATTTTCATATTCCTTTGCAGTCGGGTTCTGATGAAATTCTAAAAGCCATGCGCAGAAAATATGATACTGCTTTGTATGCTTCTAGAATTGCTCATATCAGAACCAAAATGCCCCATGCTTGTATTGGAGTCGATGTAATTGTAGGGTTTCCGGGCGAAACCGATGAGGAGTTTTTGAAAACATATAGTTTTTTGAATGAATTAGACATTAGCTATTTGCATGTTTTTCCTTACAGTGAACGCAGCAATACCACTGCAAATAAAATGCAAGGGAAAGTATTGCTAAGAACCCGAAACGAAAGGGTTCAACAATTGCAAATTTTAAGTGAAAAAAAGAAAAGGTATTTTTATGAAAGCCAATTGGGTAGCACTCAAGAAGTGTTATGGGAGGCTGAAAACATTGCAAATTCTTTGGTTGGTTTTACCGCAAACTATGTAAAAGTTAAAACAACATACGACCCCATGCTGATTAATGAAATAACCAGTGTGCAATTGCAATCAATAGACGCTGACATGCTTGTTCGAACCAAACAATTGCAAGCTTTTATTGCTTAGTTGAACTCGATTTCTTGGTGCTCCATGATGAGCAAACCTGTTCTAATTTTAGGCTCAATCCAAGTAGACTTAGGTGGCATAATTAAGTGTTGATCTGCAACAGCTTTCACTTCGTCTATTGCAGTTGGATACAAACTGATAGCCAAATCATAATCGCCAGAATCAACTGCTATTTGTAAATGACCAATACCTTTTACTCCATCCATAAAAGACAAACGGTTATCTGTTTTGCTGTCGTTAATTTGAAACACCTTTTGTAAAATAAAGCGTTCTACAATACTTACATCTAATTGATCAAGTACTCCTTGCAAAGTTGCTTTAATTCCTGGTCTGAGTTTTAACAAATAAGCCTTTTGTTGAAAATAAATGCCAAACTCTCCTTTGTTTAAAGGCTGCACTGGTAAATTACCAGAAGGAATTATATCGAAAAATTGTTTGACTTTTTCCAAGAAATCTGGCGATTTAACAACAGTTGGGTCCTTCACCAAACGGTGGTATTCAAAAATACTAAGTTTACTAAATGGAATCAAACAAACGGGAAAATAGGCTGATGATGCTTCAACTGCTTGACCAGGATGTTTGGCCTTCATTCGAGCCGAATATGCTGCTGAGCCGGCCGAACGGTGGTGCCCATCTGCTATGTACAAATGTGGAATGGCGGCAAACTGACTTTCTAAAAAAGCAATATCATTGGCATCTGTCATGACCCAAAGGTTGTGTTTCTTTTGGTCGGCACTGATAAAATTGTATTCTGGAACATGTTGCAATACATAGCGTTGAATGAGTTCATCAATGCCTTGATCATCGGGGTAAGTTAGCAATACGGGATTTCCCAAAGAATGAAAAAACTCTATGTGGTTGGCAATTTCTTCTTGCTTTTCTGTGAGGGTATTTTCGTGTTTTAGGATAATGTTGTTGTTGTAATCTGCTACTGATGCCGCTGCCATGATACCTGTGTAAGCATGACTCCCCACAATCATTCTATAAATATAATAAGCCGGCTGTTTTTCTTTGATCAAAACACCTTCATTTTTAAATTGATTGAGGTATTCCAATCCTTTTGGAAAATGTTTTTCAGGATTTTTTTTCTCTCCTTTGAAATGCAAATAGGGTTTTACAACATGCAAATAGGAATAGGAATTTTGCTCAATTTCTAAGTTCGCCAAGTCTCTGGAACCAGAATCAAAAGGTTGGCTAGAAACCAAACCTGCTTTGTCTTTACTTGGGCGCAATGCCGCAAATGGTTTAACAACTGCCATTCTAAAACTTAAGCGTTTCTAAAATATTCAATGACTTTTTCGGCAAGTTCAATGCTGATTCTGTTTTGGGCTTCTTTTGTTGATCCTCCTACATGTGGACTCAATGAAACATGTGGGTGTTGTAAAATTTGCATGTTTACTGGAGGTTCTTTTTCAAACACATCCAATCCAGCAAATGCTACATGACCAGATTCAAGCGCAGCCAATAAATCTGTTTCAGAAATAACACCACCTCTTGAGCAATTGATGAGTGCGACCCCTCTTTTCATTTTAGCAATCATGTTGGCATCTACCGGCGATTTGTCTCCTTCATTAAAAGGAATATGAAAGGTAATAAAATCACTCTGCGTAATCACTGATTGCTCGCTGACCGTTTGAATGGGCACTTTAATTCTAGATTGTGTACCTAACATTGGTAAGTTTAAAGTTAAATCTACTTTTTCTACATAAGGGTCAAAGGCAAGTACTTTCATCCCCAACCCTATGGCCATTTTAGCAACTTCTTGCCCAATTCGTCCAAAACCAAAAATACCCATGGTTTTACCTTGTAATTCAACACCTTCAGATGCTTTCTTTTTTAGTTCAGCAAATTTGGCATTGCCTTCTGATGGCATGATGCGGTTGGTGTGTTGAATAAACCTTGCTCCAGCAAACAAATGTGTAAAAACCAATTCTGCTACACTTACCGATGATGAAGCTGGTGTATTGATGACCTTAATGCCTTTTTGTTTGGCAAATTCTACATCTATGTTATCCAAACCAACACCACCTCTACCTATTAATTTTAAGTGTGGGCATGATGCCAACAATTCTTTTCTGATTTTAGTTGCTGACCTCACCAATACAGCATCAAAATCTTGAAGGGCCTCGCTCAATTTGTCTTGAGGCACTTTATTTGTTTCCACAAAAAAACCTGCAGCCTCTAATAATGTTTTTCCGCTGTTGTCGATGCCGTCATTGGCTAAAATTCTAATCATGTTGCTGTTGAATTTGTTGGTTTAGCTTTTTATTTTTTCGAATGCCTGCATGGCATTTACCAATGCTTGCACACTTTCAATTCCTAGTGCATTATACAAAGAAGCCCTTAAGCCCCCAACTGAACGGTGACCTTTTAATCCACTTAAGTTGTGTGATTTGCACAATTTAAAGAACTCTTCTTCTAAATTTGGATCGTTTAGAACAAAGTTTACGTTCATTCTACTTCTATCTTCTGCACTGACAGTACCCTTAAATAAAGGATTGCGGTCTATTTCTGCATACAACAAATCTGCTTTTTCTTTGTTACGAGACTCCATGGCTTCTAAACCAATAGATTTTATCCAACGCAAAGTATGCATGGTTACAAATATTGCAAACACACTTGGTGTATTATACATACTGCCATTTTCTATGTGAATTCTGTA
>CANHRW010000009.1 GCA_947462865.1 Bacteroidota bacterium
TTCATTGGTAGAATTTTAGGACCATTGTTCAAATCGAGCTTTTACAACGACAAACCCTGGCCTAAAAGCACCCATACTTCACCCAATTATATCATCAGTAACCAGCCTGAATTTGAACTTGAAAAAACAAAATTGCTAGAAATTATGCGCAATTTTTCTGTTGCAGGTGAAGCTGCATGTACCACACATCCCAATCCATTTTACGGCAAAATAAGCCCAGAACAATATGGTAAAGGCATGTACAAACATTTAGACCATCACCTCAAACAATTTGGATTGTAATATGAATCTTTTGAACGGAAACGAAGTTGCCAAAGAACTCAAAGTCAAGATTAAAAAAGCAGTTGAACAACTTCAACAAGCTGGCAAGAAAACACCTCATTTGGCAGCTATTTTAGTTGGTTCAGATGGTGCCAGCATGACCTACGTAAACGCAAAAGCAAAAGATTGTGCAGAAGTTGGTTTTCAATCAACAGTATTGCATTTTGATGCCAATATTAGCAAAGAAGCCCTCATTCAAGAAATCATCCAAATCAATAATAACCCCGAAATAGATGGCTTAATTGTGCAATTGCCATTGCCTAAACACATTCCTGAAAAAGAAATTACCGAAACCATAAGTTTTAAAAAAGATGTAGATGGTTTTCACCCTATGAATGTAGGGTATATGTTCAAAGGATTGCCTTGCTTTTTACCTGCTACTCCATATGGCATTGTTCAAATGTTAGAACACTACCAAATTGAAACCACCGGCAAACACTGTGTCATTATTGGCCGCAGCGATATTGTTGGCAAACCAATGGGAGCATTGATGTTGCAAAAAAATTGCACTGTCACAACTTGCCATAGCAAAACTGTTAACATGAAAGAAATTTGCTTGCAGGCAGATATCATTATAGCCGCAGTAGGCATTCCAGAATTTTTAAAAGCTGAAATGGTAAAAGAAGGTGCCATCGTCATTGATGTGGGTATTACACGAGTTGAAGACTACAATCACCCAAAAGGATATGTATTAAAAGGTGATGTTGATTTTGAAAATGTAGCACATAAATGCAGTTGGATAACACCTGTACCAGGAGGAGTTGGACCTATGACTAGAGTGGGTCTTTTGCTCAATACTTTACAAGCTGTGCAAAACAACTAAGGTCTTTTGGTTTTTCCTAACAGCTCAATGCCATCTGAAAGTATTTGAATTTTCTTCTCTCTGAACAAATTTCCTAGACACATTTTAAAGTTCTTCTTACTCATTCCAAATACCCTATAAATTTCTTCAGGATCTGATTTGTCATGATAAGGTAAATAGCCATTGGCTTCTTTGAGTAACTGTAAAATCTGTTGGGTTTGATCGCCCACTTTTTGGTAACCTGGTTTACCCAAAACTACGTCAATGAGGTTATTTTCTTTTACCTTTTTCACATATCCATCAAGTTCCACATTGGGCTGAACAGCAGCAAACACTTCATTGTTATACAACATACCAATGTGCTGGTTATTGACAATCATTAAATAGCCCATTGGGGTACTTTTAAACAATTTCAATTTTACCAATTGCATTTCTTTTAATTGGTGGTTTTCGTTGCTAAATAAATCTTCTTCTAATGCCGATGCAGCCAAACGGTTGCTAAACGTATCAAAAAACACCCTTACAAAAACATACTCTCCTACTTCAGGCATGCGTTTTTGTTTAGTCCTTGGTAAAAACAAATCTTTAGGCAAACCCCAATCTAAAAAAGCTCCTGTTTCAGAACTGGCAACCACTCTTAAGCTAGCATTCTGCCCTACTTCGGCAATGGCTGGTTGCGCACTGGCAACTAATTCACCTTTTGTATTCAAATACAAAATGACACTAATAAAGTCGCCAATTTGTAAGCCATGTGGTGCTTCTTCTTCAGGCAAAAGCACTACCTGATTTCCGGCTTGAATGACCCAATCGGTATTCAATTTATTTTTCACTTTAAGCGTGAGTGTCTTTCCTAATTCAGGCTGCATGCGTTGTTTGTTATTTTTTAAAAATTCTAAATGAGCCTAAGCCCCACTTGTGAAGCCTGTAATAAATTGATGTTCTAATGACACCCAATCCATATATACTGCTGCGTTTAAAGTTAATGGATGAAGCTTCTGGAAAATATTTTGTTGGGCAAGTAACCTCTCCAATTTCAAAATTGTGCATGAACAATTGAGCCGTAATTTCATTGTCAAACACAAAATCGTCACTACATACTTCGTAAGGAACAGTTTGCAATGCCTTTGCACTAAAAGCCCTGTAGCCTGTATGGTATTCAGACAATTTCTGGTGCATTAAAATATTTTGAAACAAGGTGAGCATGCGGTTGAAAACAAATTTGTACAATGGCATCCCTCCTTTCAAGGCGCCCATACCTAAAATACGAGATCCAAAAACTACAGGATACACCTCATAAGCAATGATACTGCTCATTGCATGGATTAAATGTGGTGTGTATTGGTAATCAGGATGCAACATAATTACAATATCAGCACCCAATTCAAGCGCTTTGTTGTAACATGTTTTTTGATTACCCCCATAACCTTTGTTTTTCTCATGTTTGATAACATGTCTAATTCCAATACGAGCACCTAATTCACTGGTTTGATCCTTACTGGCATCATCTACCAAAATAACATCGTCAACAATGTCAAATGGAATTTCTTTGTATGTTTTTTCGAGTGTTTTTTCAGCATTATAAGCCGGCAATACCACTATTATTTTCTTTCCGTTCAGCATAAAATTATCTAAAGTACAGCAAATATATCACCGCAAATATGGGCAATAAAATGGGTAAGGAAAAACGCAAAATATAGCTACCAAATGATGGCATTTCAATTCCTGTTTGTTCTGCTATGTATTTGACCATTAAATTGGGTCCATTTCCAATATAAGTCATGGCGCCAAAAACTACTGAAGACACAGAAATAGCCGCCAATAAATGGCTTGCATTTCCATTTAAAAATGCCTGTACATCTGCAGTTGAATGAACCGAAAAGCCATTGGCAGCTAGCATCATGGTAAACATACTCAAGTAAGTTGGGGCATTGTCTAGAAAACTCGAGAAAAATCCAGTTAAGCCAAACAATACAGGTGTATTTACATTGGAGGCCAATGGACCATTTTGAACAGCCAATGTTAGCCATTCTACCAATGGTATCATGCTCAAAAAAATGCCAAAAAATAAAAACACCACTTCAACAATCGGGGTAAAATTAAAATCATTGCTGAGCAATGCCTTCTGATTGGCATTACGGTAACAAATAAATGCAACTACTAATTGCAAACATTCTCTCAGGTATGAAATGGATTGCCCATGGTATTGAATAGCAGGAATCCAATTGAATAAAGCAGGATCTAGAAATACTGAGCCCACTGCAATACCTAACCAAATAACATTTCTTTTACCTTGTATGACAATTTTACCACTGTGTTTTTTATCGCTGTCAATCGCATTCAATTCTTTGTTCCGGCTATCGAAAAAACAAAATGCTAATAAACACATACCTAGCCCAGTTATCCATGGCAACCACAATTGAAACAATGTCCATGTAAAAGGAACTCCTTTTAAGAACCCAATAAATAAAGGGGGATCAGCAATGGGTGTTAACATGCCCCCCATATTTGAAACAATAAATATAAAAAAGACAATGTGATAGGCTTTTACCCTATATCGGTTTAGGCGAATAAATGGTCGAACCAATAAAATAGAAGCCCCTGTTGTACCAATTAAATTGCTTGCTATTGCTGCCAGCAACAAGAAAATACAGTTGTTGACTACATTAGCTGGCCTGTCAATAAATAAAAATATGCCACCACTAGCCACATACAACAAAACCATTAATGAAATAAAAGAAAAGTATTCTGAACAAGCTTCAATAGGCAATGTAATATTTCCTATAAAAAGTACATAGTACATGCCAACCAATAATCCTAAGCCTACAGACAAAAATTTATACCACCTGTGCCATAATTGTGGCTGCATAACAGGTAAAATAGCAATGC
Organism: Bacteroidota bacterium; assembly: GCA_947462865.1. GTDB lineage: Bacteria > Bacteroidota > Bacteroidia > UKL13-3 > UKL13-3 > CAISCU01. Next base: position 4,010 of record CANHRW010000009.1, read on the forward strand.
TGAGCAACAACATAAAAAAAGGGCTCACAAGCCATAAGGGTGTTTGCATAATGGTTGTATTTATTTGAAATACATCAACGAATATAAGATTTGATTTGATTCAATTGAACTGCGAGCACATCCGTATCAACATTCCACAAAAAACAATTAAATTCGTGCTGTGAGGAATCCAAATTTAGACCCTGAAGAAACAAACCTGAACAATACTGAAAAGGATATTGAACGGGTATTGCGTCCAAAATCATTCGAAGATTTTACTGGTCAAGCCAATATACTTGCCAATTTACACGTATTTGTTCAGGCGGCTAAACAACGTAAAGAAGCCTTAGACCATGTATTGTTGCACGGCCCTCCAGGTTTGGGAAAGACCACATTGGCACATATCATTGCCAATGAACTAGGAGCCAATATCAAAACCACCAGTGGACCAGTTTTAGAAAAGCCAGGCGATTTAGCTGGCTTATTAACCAACCTCGAATTTGGAGACGTCTTATTTATAGATGAAATACACCGCCTCAGTGCAGTTGTAGAAGAATTTTTGTATTCAGCCATGGAAGACTACAAAATTGACATCATGATTGACAGTGGTCCAAATGCCAGAAGCATCCAAATAGAAATAGCACCGTTTACTTTAATTGGAGCGACTACCCGTTCAGGACTATTAACAGCACCGCTAAGAGCCCGTTTTGGGATCAATTCAAGACTCGAATATTACGATAAAAATTTAATGCGCAGCATCATTGGTCGCTCCGCCGATATTTTAAATTCTTACATTGACGAAGAAGCAGCATTTGAAATTGCCAGAAGAAGCAGAGGTACGCCCAGAATAGGAAATGCATTGTTGCGAAGAACCAGAGATTTTGCCCAAATTAAAGGAGATGGCACCATCAATTTACCCATTGCCCAATTTGCACTCAATGCGTTGAATGTAGATGAAGAAGGTTTGGATGAAATGGACAGCAGAATTCTAAAAACCATTATCGAAAAATTCAAAGGAGGTCCAGTAGGATTAAACACCATAGCAACTGCAATTGGTGAAGATGCTGGAACCATTGAAGAAGTGTATGAACCTTATTTAATTCAAGAGGGTTTTATGGTTCGTACGCCTAGGGGAAGAGAAATCACTGAAAAAGCTTATAGACATTTGGGCATGGGCCCCAGTTATAAAAACAGGTTGTTCTAATGAAGTGCAATGGCTAAACAAACAATTTGGTTTGTCATCAATCCAATAGCTGGAGGGAAAAACAAAAACCACATACCATCAACTATTCATAAGTATTTAAATATGCAATTGTATGATGCGCATATTTTAACAAGTCAATCGGCAGAACACACCTTGCAATTGGCAAAAAAAGCTGTCGAAGAAAAAGTGGCAATATTGGTTGCAGTAGGTGGAGATGGAACCATCAACAACATCGCAAAATTTACTAAAAATTCCCAAACAAAATTAGCAATCATACCACTTGGATCAGGCAATGGATTTGCAAGAGAACTGAAACTGTATGGATCTACCCAAAGAGCCATTCAAATTATCAATCAAGGCAAAAGCATACGAGTAGACAGTGGCAATATCAATGATGAATTTTTTGTAAACTTATGCGGCATTGGCTTTGATGCACATGTGGGTTCTTTGTTTGCTGGTTCTGTAAAAAGAGGGCTCCGCTCCTACCTATCTATCATTTGGAAAGAATTGCTAAACTTTAAACCTGAACGGGTTCATATTCAAACCGACACTAAGCGTGTTGAAAGTACGGTTTTCATGGTTAGTATTTGTAACGGTCCTCAATTTGGCAACAATGCATTTATTGCTCCTAATGCCACTTTAACAGATGGGCTATTCGATATCACAATCATAGAACAATTTCCTGCTTGGAAAATACCATTTATTGCAGGTTGCATGCTCCTGAAAAAAATAAATTGGGTCAAAGAAATCAAACAATTAAAAGCCCAATCAATTCAATTGCAAAGAGTAAAACCTGGATTTGTAAATATAGATGGAGAGCCTGTTTGGATGCAAGCAGAATTAAACATTGGCATGTATGCCAAATCAATAGCGGTACTGACTCCTTAATTCAAATGAGTTTGGTTGTTTTTTAAACGGTAAGTGTATTGCTGAATAACTGCTTTCAGTTTTTTATCCAATTGGCTTTGTATCGGTAAATTTTTAGCCATTAGATTTTGCAATTGCAAACTGTCTTTTTCAACCTGAAACAAGCCAATAGCTTGCTTGCCATCAAACTGATATACCCAAGGGTATTGAACCATTTGAAAATAGCCATCTTGAAACTGTACCGCAAAACTGTCTTCCGGGAAAGTCCCAAAACCAAACACCGAATCAGACAAATTCAAGGCAGACAATGCCAAAGGCAAAATATCAAGTTGTGAAACTGTTTGTGTGATTTCTTGATGCTTCATTGCATTGGGCTGATAGACTAATAAAGGAATTTGAAACTTACCCTGAGCTGTTTGAAAATATGGGGTTTCATTTTCTGATGAATGGTCGGCTGTTATGATAAAAACTGTTTTATTGAACCAACTTTGTTTAGCAGCCTGTTGAAAGAATAGGCGCAAAGACTCATCTACATATTGAATGCTCTTATGAATGGGTAAAGTTCCACCTGTAAATTTCTTTTCAAATGCTTTAGGTATGGTATACGGGTGGTGAGAAGAAAGCGTAAACAACGTTGAATAAAATGGCTTTTTCTTCCTCCCCAATTCATTGACCCAATAATTTAAATAATGGTGGTCAAAAATACCCCAATATCCATCAAAATGTGCTGCATTTGGATATTCATTCATTCCAAAATATGCCCCATTATTTGAAATAGAAATTAAATTATCAAAACCCATGGTCCCATTTTTACCTCCATGGTAAAAACTACAATCGTATCCAACTTTTTGGAGGTATGCTCCCAAGCCATCTAATTGGTTATTTTGATAAAAACTATTAAGATATTCTATACCCTTCCAACTTGGCATGGCTGAAACAATTGCTGGAATTCCTTCAATAGAGCGTTTACCATTGGCATAAGCATGCACATAATTTTGGCCTTCTTGCAACAAGGAATCTAAAAAAGGGGTATAGGTCTTTCCGTTGGTTTGCTTTCCTAAATATTCTTTTCCAAAACTTTCTAGTACTATTAGCACCAAATTGGCCTGATCTGAATGACTATTTTGCAAATGATGAACTGGTGAATAAATGGCATCTAAAGTTTCATTATTAAAATAGACAACTGGATCCAAGCCTTGCTGCTGAACAGACATCAGCACATTGAAACCAGTATTGAGCGTTAATGGGGTATTTTTAGCACCTGTATACTTGGCTGCGTCTGCAGCATTCAAAGGCAATAATTTAAATCCTCCTCTCGCGCCGCTAAAGGCCAACAGGCCAATGACAATGCTTCTTAATAGCAATTGCATATTGCTTGAATTTTTAAAATATTGTTGGGAAATCTGTTGTCTTAATAAATAATTACCATAAAGCAACAATGCTAAAACTGGCAAAAATAAAACCAGTACAAACCAATAATCATGCATATAAGCCCCTAATTGACCAGACAATTCTTTTCCTGAATAAAACAAATCAATGCCACTTCTTTTTCCAGAAAACTTCAAATAAATGGCATCAATAAAATTCAGAAACAAAAAGAAGGCATTGATACCTACAAACAAAAAATGAATCAAGGGTTTTATTCTTTGGTGCCATTGCAATTTAACTGGAAAAAGTTCAAGCAATAACCACCAAGCATTGGTGTATATAATAACTGCCAAATCAAACCGCGAACCTATCCAAAACGAATAACTAATTTCCGAAAATGATTGGTGAAAAAATGTGGGGTTCAAGCATAAAAAAACAAAGCGCGCGTAAGCATAACAAAACAACAATACCAACAAGCGAATAACAATTGTCTTGTTTTGATAAAAGATATGTTTCAGAAACCCACGCATCTTTTCCATTTATTCAAATCTCAAGGCCTCTATTGGATCAAGTTTTGAAGCTTTAATTGCAGGATATATGCCACTGATCAAACCTACTAAAATACACAATACTATGCCACTACCCATCCAAAACCAAGGCACTATAAAACCGCCACCTACCAATGCTGATACCACATTGCCAATACTGATTCCAAGAACAATTCCCCCTATACCACCAATTTGACAAATGACTATGGCTTCAATTAAAAATTGTTTCTTGATTTCACTACTGGTTGCACCAATGGCTTTTCTGATTCCAATTTCACGGGTTCTTTCTGTAACAGATACCAACATTATATTCATTAAACCAACTGCAGCTCCTAATAATGTAATTAAACCTATAATGGATGCTGCCATGGTTACATATTTGAGGTTACCGATTAAATCTTCTGAAACACTATCCGCTTTAAATACCTCAAAATTATTGGGTATCATCACAGGTAATTTCCTAATTTTCCTAAATAAACTACTGGCTTCTTCAATGGCAAAATTTAGCTGTTGGGCATCTTTTACCATTACGGTTATAACACTGCTCATGTTAGGCATTGAAAATGCTTGATAAGCCACATCAATTGGCACAATTACCAAACGATCGCCACCAAAACCCATACTCGAACCCTTCTCTTTGAGTACACCAATTACTTTAAATTTAGCTCCACCAATTAAAATAGATTCTCCTATAGCTTCTTTGTTTCTGAATAATTTTTGTTTGATTTCTTTACCAATCAGAACATGACTGGCGCCATGGTTGATTTCCTTTTCCTGAAAATTTCTTCCCCTATCAATTTCATAACCAGCTACTGTTAAATAATTGGCATCGGCTCCCATTACCATTACATTGGGATCTGTTTTCAAAGATTCGTGTTTGATAGTACTGGCAAAACTTGCATTGACACTCATAGAAACAGTCGCCGGAAAATGAAACTCGCTTGCAAATGATTTTGCCTCTGTATAAGAAATTGTTTTGTATTTTTTTTGCTGTCTGTTTTTACCAGAAAAATGAACACTCTGACCTTTGTTTTTAATATTAAATGTGTTAGCCCCCATGCTCGAAAAATTGGAATTAATAGAAGACTTAATGCCGTCAATTGCAGTTAAGATGCCCACCAGAGCCATAATACCCAAAGAGATAATTAAAGCTGTAATTACAGCCCTTAAAGCGTTTCCTTTGATTGAATTGAAGGCAATGCCAATATTTTCTTTTATGGTCATAGTTGGGTATTTAGCTGACTGCGTTCTATCAATTGAAATCCCTTTTTATCATTTTTCTCTACAAAGTCTATCACCATCCCTGCAAAGAAAAAAACCTGACCAGGATGATAAATCATTTGAATGCCTTCTACTTCAGCGTGTTGGTCTTTTTCTGTTGGTTCATCAAAACCTATTACCAAGCCCTTGTCTGTTGCATTTTTTTGTTTGATACCAATTCTCAATGAATAATTATCGGGAACAATCAGTTGAGAACGGTATTGTTTGATGGCTGTTTTTGCGGCCTCTGTAAGTTCAATAAGTTGCATATTAGTTGATTTTTTTGAGTGCCATACTGATCTGTTTCACCAATCCTGGCCCTTGGTATATAAATCCTGTATACAACTGAACCAATGATGCGCCATTTTTAACTTTAGAAACAGCTGAAGATACGCTGTCTATTCCACCGACACCAATTAATGATAACTGTGAATCTGTTTGCTGATTCAGGTAATTCAGCACTTGAGTTGAATGTTCAAACAATGCCTTCCCACTGTAACCTCCATTGCCTATTTTTTGTAAAATTAAAGGATCCGTTTGAAGATGATTTCGTTCAATAGTGGTATTGGTTGCAACAATTCCGTTGATCCCTGTTTCTTTAACAATTTCAATGACATCGTCTAATTGAGTATGGGTTAAATCCGGTGCAATTTTTAAAAAAATTGGTTTCGATGGAAAATCTTGTTTGAGAAATTGGTTCCTTAAAGTGACCAATTTGCTTAAAATTTCAGTCAAAGGGCCTTTTTCTTGAAGGGCTCTCAAACCAGGTGTATTTGGAGAACTGACGTTAACCACGAAATAATCTACATAGGCATACATTTTTTCAAAACAAATGCTATAGTCGTTTACCGCTTCTTCGTTGGGGGTGATTTTGTTTTTTCCTATGTTACCACCAACAATTAATCCCTTAGGTCTGTTTTTCAAACGTTCTATCACTACTTCAACCCCATCATTATTAAAACCCATTCTATTGATAATGCCCGAATCTTTTTTGAGTCTGAATAATCGGGGCTTTTCATTACCAGCTTGGGCCAATGGGGTAACGGTACCAATTTCAACAAAACCAAATCCCAAAGCAGCCAATTCATTTAAATAAGCGGCATTCTTATCAAAACCAGCAGCTAAGCCTACCCTATTTGGAAATCGTATACCTTCAAATTCAAATGAATTTTCAACAAAGTAATACTGATGCAAAAGTGCTTTTACAAAAGGTACTTTGCATACCCATCTTAGACACAAAAAAGTAAATTGATGCGCTGATTCTGCTGGGAGTAAAAATAAAAGACTGCGAATAAACTTGTACAAAACAATAATTATATTGAACAAATTTAACCCTTCCTGCACCAATAATTCAAACTTTACTAAATTCTTCTGAAGATTAAACTTTTCTTCAATTGATTGGTTTATTGTTTTTAAACAAACATAAAGGCGCACCTTATTTAGAATGAGTATAAATATGCGCAAAATGTTCAAAATAAATTAACCGAAAACTTTTAATAATGTCAAGGCATCTTAAATTCGCAGGCATCGAAAAAACCACAAACAAACATGAATTGGGCAACTAAATTATTTTCATCAACATTGGGTAAGAAATTCGTCATGGGTCTTACTGGATTATTTCTCTGTACCTTTTTGGTCGTTCACATGATAGGGAATTTGCAATTGTTCAAAAACGACCAGGGATTGGCTTTCAATCTTTATGCCGTATTAATGACAACAAATCCATTTATTAAAACCGTCTCTTATTTGCTGTATTTATCAATCATTGGACATGCCGTTCAAGGCATCTATTTGGTTTTTAAAAATAAACAGTCTAGACCAGTACAATATGCGGTCTATGATGGCAAAGCAAGCAGTACATGGGCAAGTAGAAACATGGGGTTATTGGGTACGATTTTATTGGTTTTTGTAGCTGTTCATTTGAGTGATTTTTGGTTTGAATACAAATTCGGCCATGTACCCTATGCTACCTATGCCACCAATTTAGAGAATGGGGATGTAAAATTCATGCCCGCCCCCCCAGATTATAAACAGTTTAACAAATTGGAAGAAACCACCATGAGCACACCTGAAGGACAGTTCAAAATTACAATTGTTAAAAACTTATATTTAGAAGTATCAGAAGGCTTTAAATCACCTTGGTTGGTAATTTTCTACTTACTTTCTATGTGTGCTGTCAGTTTCCATTTGTACCATGGCTTCCAAAGCGCTTTTAAATCCTTTGGTATCAACCATCCAAAAATTAATGGCATTGTCAACTTTATTGGCACTTGGATATTTGCAATTGGAATCCCTGCCGGATTTGCTGCCATGCCGTTGTACTTTTTCTTTAAGTAAAAAATAAACAGAGTTATGAGTTCATCAAAAATAACATCAAAAATCCCTGAAGGGAACTTAGAACAAAAATGGAGTAAATACCGATCTACGGTTCCTTTGGTTAACCCAGCCAACAAAAGAAGTATAGAAATCATTGTGGTTGGTTCTGGTTTGGCAGGAGCTTCTGCCGCTTCAACATTGGCTGAACTTGGTTATAAAGTGAAAGTTTTTTGTTTTCAAGATTCGGCACGCAGAGCTCATAGTATTGCAGCTCAAGGTGGAATCAATGCAGCTAAAAACTACCAAAATGACGGTGACTCAGTATACCGTTTATTTTACGATACCATTAAAGGTGGTGATTACCGTGCACGCGAAGCCAATGTATACCGTTTAGCAGAAGTAAGTACCAACATCATTGACCAAAGTGTAGCGTCTGGTGTTCCATTTGCCCGTGAATATGGGGGTTTGTTATCAAACCGTTCTTTTGGTGGTACCCAAGTACAAAGAACTTTCTATGCAGCAGGTCAAACCGGTCAACAATTGTTATTGGGTGCTTACAGTGGCTTGCAAAGACAGGTGGGTATGGGTGCTGTGCAGATGTTTGCCCGTCACGAAATGTTAGATGTGGTAAATATTGATGGTGTATGTAGAGGCATTATAGCCCGTGACCTAGTGAGTGGCAAATTAGAAAGACATTTTGGACATGCCGTTTTATTATGTACTGGTGGTTATGGAAATGTATTCTTCCTTTCTACTAATGCTATGGGATCTAATGTAACAGCTGCTTGGAAAGCACATAAAAAAGGTGCCATGTTTGCAAATCCTTGCTTCACCCAAATTCATCCAACTTGCATTCCTGTTTCAGGCGACCACCAATCTAAATTAACCTTGATGTCAGAATCTTTAAGGAATGATGGAAGAATATGGGTGCCAAAACGCAAAGAAGACGCTGAAGCAATAAGAGCTGGTAAATTAAACCCGAACCAACTTAAAGAAGAAGAAAGAGATTATTATTTAGAAAGAAGGTATCCTGCTTTTGGTAATTTGGTTCCGCGTGATGTGGCCAGCCGTGCAGCCAAAGAAAGATGCGATGCTGGTTTTGGGGTAAACAAAACAGGTGAAGCGGTTTACTTAGATTTTGCGTTCAATATGAAATACAAGTATGGTAAAATTGAAGCCACTAAAAAAGGCATCAGTAACCCTACTGAAGAACAACTCAAATCATTAGGGCATGAAGTAATCAAAGAAAAATATGGCAATTTGTTTGATATGTACCAGCAAATTACTGGTGTAAATCCATACGAGAATCCTATGATGATTTACCCTGCGGTTCACTATACAATGGGCGGTTTATGGGTAGATTATAACTTAATGACTACGGTTCCAGGACTGTATGCATTGGGAGAAGCCAATTTCTCTGACCATGGTGCAAACCGTTTGGGAGCCTCTGCTTTGATGCAAGGATTAGCAGATGGATACTTTGTCATTCCATATACTATTGGTGCTTATTTAAACAACGAAATCAGAACCAAAGCCATCTCTACAGATCATGAAGCTTTTGTAGCTGCTGAAAAAGCAGTTCAAGATAGAATTGACCGTTTCCTCTCTATTAAGGGTAGCAAATCAGTTGATTATTTCCACAAAAAACTAGGTAAAATCATGTGGGACAACTGTGGGATGGCACGTAACGAAACTGGTTTAAAAGAAGCCATAGAAGCTATCAAAGCATTACGCAATGAATTTTGGAATGATGTAAGGGTTCCGGGTGCTGCCAATGAATTAAATCCTGAATTGGAGAAAGCTGGCCGCGTGGCTGATTTCTTAGAATTGGGAGAATTGATGTGCCTAGATGCCTTAAAAAGAAACGAATCATGCGGTGGTCACTTTAGAGAAGAATACCAAACTGAAGAAGGCGAAGCATTGCGTGACGATGAAAACTTTAAATATGTAGCAGCATGGGAAATGCTTGAATTAGGAAATTGGGAGCTGAACAAAGAAGACCTCATTTACGATAATATCAAGATTGCACAGAGAAGTTATAAATAACCTTTAGTAAAAAATTAGTATGAGCGAACAAAATATCAATGTAACCTTAAAAGTTTGGAGACAACGCAACAGTCAATCCAAAGGTGGTTTCGAAACTTATCCGCTGAATGACGTTTCTACTGACATGTCATTTTTAGAAATGTTTGATGTATTAAACGAGAAATTGATTCAAGAAGGCAAAGATCCAGTTGCATTTGACCATGATTGCAGAGAAGGTATTTGTGGCATGTGTAGCATGTTTATCAATGGCCGTCCTCACGGACCTAAACAAGCCGTTACAACTTGTCAATTGCACATGAGATCTTTCAAAAATGGAGAAACCATTGTCGTTGAACCATGGAGAGCAAAACCATTTCCAGTAATCAAAGACTTAGTAGTTGATCGTTCTGCATTTGACAGGATTATCTCTGCTGGTGGATTTATTTCTGTAAACACTGGTAATGCGCAAGATGCAAATGCCATTCCTATTGCCAAAGACAATGCAGACGAATCATTTGCTGCCGCTGCATGTATTGGCTGTGGAGCCTGTGTTGCTGCTTGTAAAAATGCATCGGCCATGTTGTTTGTATCGGCAAAAGTTTCTCAATTAGCCTTGTTACCTCAAGGTCAACCTGAGAGAAAACAAAGGGTGATGGATATGGTAGCTCAAATGGACAATGAAGGATTCGGCGCTTGTACCAATACAGGTGCTTGCAGCGCAGAATGTCCAAAAGAAATCTCCTTAACCAATATTGCGCGTATGAACCGCGATTTCTTAGCTGCTGAAATGACCGCTAAGTAAAATAGATAAGATTTAAAAACGCCTGCACCTTCGGTGCAGGCGTTTTTGTTTAAAACAATCTTAATTGCAAGCATGTTACATAATTGACTAAATTAGCAACTCATACATCGCAACTGTGCATTTAAACAAAATTGTCTGTATCACATTCTTATTTACCCTACTTAGCAGGATAGGATTTTCAACGCATTACAGAGCAGGTGAAATTACCTATAGACAAATTGCATTGACCACCTATGAAATTACTGCAACTACTTATACCGATCCCAGAAATACTGCTGCAGATAGGCCAGAAATTGATATTAATTTAGGAGACAATACTGTTCTAACAGTTTCCAGAGCAAATGGAACTGGCGAAATAGTCAATACAGATCCAAATAATATTATCAAGAAAAACATATATAGAACAACCCATACCTACCCCGGACCTGGCAAATACCTGATCAGTATTTTTGATCAAAATAGGATCGCTGGTATTCGCAATATCAACAATGGCATTTCAGTAGACATTGCATTCTATGTAGAATCTTATTTAAATATATTCGCTGGATTTGGATTCAACCAAAGTCCTATATTGCTGCTCCCACCTATTGATGTTGGTTGTAAATTCAGAGTTTTTACACACAACCCAGCAGCTTATGACCCCGATGGAGATAGTTTAAGCTTTACCTTAATTCCTCCCAAAAAAGCGAGAGGGACTGATGTAGAAAACTATACCACACCATTGTTCAGTGATTCTTTTTCATTAGATCAAAAAAATGGTCAAGTCACTTGGGCTATGCCTACTGTATCTGGACCTTATAACATCGCCATTAAAATTCAGGAATACCGAAAAGGGATATTAATTGGGTTTGTTGTCCGGGATATGCAAATCTTCATCAATGACAACTGTATCAATTTTCCACCCAAGATAAGTGCTGTTACAGACACCTGTATTGAAGCCAATCAATTACTTAAAAAAACATTTGTTACAACCGACCCTGATGCGGGTCAATTGATCTCATTGACTTGCTTTGGAGGTCCTTTTGTTCAAAAGCGTCAACCAGCAAACATCAATCCCATCCCCAATACTGGAACCTCTCCCCTTACTACTCAATTTAGCTGGAGACCATCCTGTAATGCAATACGTTTTAGACCGCATCAAGCCGTATTCAGAGCTACTGACAACCATCCGGTAGCTCCTTTAAGTGATATCCGATATTACAATATTCAAGTGGTAGCCCCTGCTCCAAAAAACTTTACAATCAAACAAGATAGCAATGGATTTCTGTTGAACTGGACCCCGGATACCTGCGGCTTGGCTTACGGTTATAAAATATACCGAAGAATCGATTCTAGTCTTTGGCAACCAGCATTGTGTGAAACGGGGGTTCCTGAATATACAGGTTTTACTTTGTTAGATACAACAGCTGGCCTCCAAAACACATCGTATTTTGACAATGATATGGGCAGAGGGCTTTCTCCACTCATCCGTTATTGCTATAGAATTACAGCTATGTATCCACCTAGAAGTGAAAACGGAAATATTATTTTTAGTGAGCCGGTTGAGAGTTATTGTAGTATTGAATTGTGTGATTTAATCTTACAAACTAAGCCCATCATCACACAAGTAACTGTAGACAGTACTTCCAATTCAAATGGCGCTATCACCATCCAATGGTTAAGCCCTTTAGAAATAGATACTTTAGACCAGTTTCCAGCTCCCTACAAAGCGCAATTGGAAATGGCTGATAAGAACCAAAATAATTTCAAAGAAATTGGAATACCAATTGTTTATCCAAGTTTTGCAGCACTAAAAAAAGAAAAATACACCGATACTCTCAAAGCAACAGCAATGAATGCTTTCGACTATAAAGTTGCATTTTACTACACAAATCTAGGACAATTTAAACCCTTGAACCATAGCATTCCAGCCAGTTCAGTTTTTCTTAAATTGTACAACACCAATAAAAGTATATTATTGAGTTGGGATGAAACCGTACCATGGACCAATACCCAAACCGTCATCTATAAAAAAATAAATGGTCAGTTTGATTCAATTGCTACAACAGACAAATCATCTTTTAAAGATGTTCAGTTGGAAAATGGCAATACTTATTGTTATAAAATTAAACGCATTGGGTTTTATAACAAACAACTCTATACTGAAGCTATAGAAAATTTTTCACAGGAGAATTGTGGCATTCCTATCGATACTGTTAAACCCTGTCAAGTATCATTAGAAATTGAAACGCCATGTAATGCCTCTATTACAGATAATCAGGTAGTACTCAAATGGAAATATCCTTCAACTTGCGAACAAGACCAAGCATCATATTCAATTTACTGGAAGCAAAAAGTAAATGACAATTGGATTTTGCTGAGTAATTTACCAAATACTCAATTTCAATATACCGACAATAGACCAGAATTGAGTAAAGCTATACATGGTTGTTATGCAGTAACCACAACTGACTCAAGTGGAAACGAAAGCAATATAAGCTCACCTACTTGTATAGAAAATTGTCCTTATTACCAATTACCTAATGTATTTACCCCTTCAAAAGACGATACCATCAATCATCAATTTAAACCGTTCCCATACCGATTTGTATCTCAAGTTAAAACACAAATTTATAACCGTTGGGGGAACTTAGTCTATGAAACAAACGAGCCCAATATTAATTGGGATGGCAGCGACCAACAATCAGGTATCGATTGCCCAGCTGGTGTATATTATTACATTTGTGATGTAACAGAGAGTTATCTCATTGGGGACAAACAAAGAAAAATAAGAGGTAGTATACAATTAATCCGATAAAATAGTGTTTACAGGAATCATCGAAACAACAGCAAGTTTATACAGCCTATCTCAAGAAGGCAGTAACATTCATTTTTGGTTCAATTCTAACATCAGTGACTCATTAAAAATAGACCAATCTGTTGCTCACAATGGGGTCTGCTTAACAGTTGTTGAGTTAAAACCGGGCATGCATAAAGTAACAGCCATTGGAGAAACACTCAAAAAAACAAATTTGGGAACACTTCAGGTAAACGACCTTGTAAATATTGAGCGCTGTATGTCCGCAAATGGAAGGTTTGATGGACATATTGTTCAGGGTCATGTAGATGGATTGGCTACCTGTAAAGCCATTGATGATTGCAATGGTAGCTGGGAGTTGACATTTGAACTATCGTCATTAGACCAAGCTTTGCTGATTGTAGAAAAAGGAAGCATTTGTATCAATGGAATTAGCTTAACAGTAGTCAACTGTGAGCATTTAAACTTTAAAGTGGCAATCATTCCCTATACCTGGCAACACACCAATTTATCTAATTTGACAATTGGGGTATCCGTGAACATCGAATTCGATATTCTAGGCAAGTATATAGCCAAACAGCTCGCTTTTAGGCAATAAAAAAACCGATGTAAAACATCGGTTTTTTTATTAAAAGAGTAATTGGCTTATTCGCCCATTACTTCAACATTGATGTTTACAGTTACATCACGGTGCAAGTTTAAAGTTGCCTCGTAAGTACCTAATGTTTTAACATCGCTGATTTCAATTTTACGTCTGTCAATTTCGTAGCCTTTTAATTTCAAAGCTTGAGAAATTTGTAATGGTGTAATTGAACCAAAGATTTTACCATTTGCACCAGCTTTCATGCCAATTTGAATGTTAATGTCTTTTATTTGTTCAGATAAAGTCAAAGCATCAGCCTTTAACTTTTCACGTTTCATTGCACCTTGACGGTTGTTTTCTGCCAACATTTTTAAGTTACCAGGAGTTGCCATAGTAGCAATTCCGCGAGGAAACAAATAATTGTTCGCATAACCATTTTTAACTTCAACTACATCACCTTGGTGACCTAGGTTTTTGAGGTTTTCTTTAAGAATAACTTTCATGTGTAGGCCTCCTTTATTTTAATGAATCTCCTTCGAAAGGTAAAATAGCAATGTGCCTAGCACGTTTGATTGCTTGTGTTACCTTGCGTTGGTATTTTAATGATGTACCAGTTAAGCGACGAGGCAATACTTTGCCCTGGTCGTTTACAAATTTCATCAAGAAATTAGCGTCTTTGTAATCAATGAATTTGATTCCATTCTTACGAAAACGACAGAATTTCTTTTTTTGTGGAGCTTCCGGAGTGGTATTGAATACCATTGCCGGATTAATTTGTGACTTCTTTTTCATACTTACTTAACTCCTTCTTGTTTTTGATCCTTTTTGCCTTGGTTGAATTCACCATTGCGTTTGCGGGTGTTGTAAATTAAAGCGTGTTTGTCAAGCGAAATTGTTAAATAACGCATGATACGCTCGTCACGGCGAAATGCTAGTTCAAATTTTGAAATAAACTCAGAAGCTGCTCTAAACTCGAATAGATGATAGAACCCGGTCGATTTTTTTTGGATCGGGTAAGCAAGTTTAGTTAAACCCCAGTTTTCCTCATGAACCAGCTCTCCGCCATTTTCAGTGATAAAGTTGCGGTACTTTGATACCACATCCTTCAACTGATCTTCGGAGAGTACGGGAGTGAAAATAATCACTGACTCATAGTCTTTTAAGACAACCGACTCTTTTTTAGTTGATTTGGTTTTAGTTGCCATTTACTGGAAAAATTAATTTTTTAGGACCGCGAAGATAGGCATAATTTTCTATGAATCAATAATTCTCTGATTCTTTTTACTAAAAAAACTCCAAATACAATAAAATTTAAGGTTGAACCTGCTAGCTTAAACATTAAAAATAGCACAATGTATTCATTTACAATTAATTACAATAAAACAACTGTCATTTTAATTGGAATGCTACTTGCACTCAAAATTACTCAAAAATTTGGTTGAAAATTCGTGTAGAAAATGTGTTAAAGGTTTGCGTGTTTTGTTTTAGTTTAGCAGCATGGAAAATTTTGTGGTGAGTGCCCGTAAGTACAGACCATCTCGGTTTGATACAGTGATTGGGCAAGAACATGTGGTTCAAACCTTAAAAAATGCAATTAAAAATAGGCATTTAGCCCATGCTTTTTTATTTTGTGGACCAAGAGGAGTAGGCAAAACAACCAGCGCTAGACTTTTAGCTAAAACTGTCAATTGCACACAACTTTCAACCGATTTTGAAGCCTGCGACCAATGTGACAGCTGCAGGGCTTTTAACGCCAATGCCTCGTTTAATATATACGAACTAGATGCGGCATCGAATAATTCCGTAGAAGACATTAGGGCATTGGTAGAACAAGTTCGTTATGCTCCTCAAGGCGCACAGTACAAAATTTATATCATAGATGAGGTGCACATGCTCAGTTCTGCTGCATTCAATGCTTTCCTTAAAACATTAGAAGAACCCCCTCCCTATGCTAAGTTTATTTTGGCAACTACCGAAAAACATAAAATTCTTCCTACTATTTTATCTAGGTGTCAAATATTTGACTTTCACAGAATTAAGATAGAGGATGCTGTCAAACAGCTCAAGACAATCTGTGAAAATGAACATATTGAAGCAGAAGAAGAAGCTTTGCATGTCATTGCTAAAAAAGCAGATGGAGCCATGCGTGATGCTTTGTCTATTTTTGATAGAATTGTAAGTTTCAGTGGCAATCAAATCAGTTACAAGGATGTCATTTCCAACTTAAACATACTGGATTACGATTACTATTTCAAAGCAACAAATTACCTCCTCAATGAGGATTTAGCGGCCAGTTTATTGCTATTTGACGAAATCATTAACAATGGTTTTGAAGAACAACATTTTTTACAAGGATTTGCAGAACATCTCAGAAATTTAATGGTTTGTAAACACCCTGATACCCTTAAATTATTGGAATTGGCCCCAAATGTAGCTGCCAAATTTGGTCAACAGGCTCAAGCTTGTTCAGCCAGCTGGTTATTGAATGCACTCAATTTATTAAACCAAACCGATTTCCAATTCAGGTTAAGTAAAAACCAACGTCTACATGTGGAATTGGCATTGATGAAGCTGTGCAACCTCAATAGAGCCATTCAATTGAGCAATTCGGGTAATCCCGATGATAAAAAAAAAAATCTGAACTAAACCCTGAACAA
>CANHRW010000010.1 GCA_947462865.1 Bacteroidota bacterium
AAACCGGATGCTGATGCCCTCGGATCTTCCTTGGGTTTATTGCATTTTTTAATTCAGCTTGGTGTACCTGCTCATGTAGTGAGCCCAACTGATTATGGTGATTTTTTAAAATGGATGCCCGGTGAAAAAGAAGTGGTTAATTTTGAAAAGGAAAAAGAAAAAGCAACAGCATTGGTAGCTGCAGCTGATTTAATTTTCTGTTTGGATTTCAATACTTTGTCCCGCATTAATTTATTGGGCGACCTGGTAGCAAATGCCAAAGCCAAGAAAATACTCATAGACCACCATTTAGAGCCTGAAGGATTTGATGATTTCAGACTTTGGACAACCAATGCATCTAGCACCAGCGAATTGATTTTTTGGATGATAGAATTGTTCAATGAAGTAGATAAAGTAAACGAATCTATTGCCTCTTGTTTGTATGCTGGAATTATGACTGACACAGCATCTTTCAAACACAATTCTACCAAACCAACTACTCATAGAGTTGCGGCAAAACTCCTTGAAAAAGGTGCAAAACCAAATAGCATTCATGAAGCCATTTACGACAATTATTCAGAAAATAGAATGCGTTTTATAGGCTATTGTTTAAATGAAAAGTTACAGATTTTTCACGATTATAAAACTGCTTTAATTGTTGTTACCGCTCAAGAATTAGCCCGTTTCCAAATCATTACAGGAGACACAGAAGGATTGGTAAATTACGGACTATCAATTTCAGGTATTGAGTTATCTATTTTAGTGGTTGACCGCACAATTGCCAGAAAAATGAGCTTCAGGTCAAAATCTAAATTCCCTGCTAATGCTTTTGCTAGAAAACATTTTAATGGTGGTGGCCACTTCAATGCAGCTGGCGGAGAAAGTGCCGATGATTTACAAACCATTGAGAAAAAACTGAAACACTTGTTACCAGAATACATCGCATATTTAAATTGAAAACTATAAAAATGAGAAGCACCTTTGCCATTTTGGCTACTGTAATTTTATTTGCATCATGCAATAAAGACAAAACCACTGAAGACGGATTAGTTAACTACCGCATCTTTAAAACAGACGAATCGGCCAGAGCCGTAGAAAAAGGAGACATCCTATTGCTCCACATGAGAGGAATTGCTGAAAACAAAGACACCGTTCTTTTTGACAGCTATGTAAACGGAAAACCTTATTATATACCAGCTGAAGAAAGCACTTTAAAAGGCTTGTTCAGCTTGCTTAAGAAAGGAGATAGTCTATCGTTTAGTGTGAGTGCAGATTCTCTTTACTTAAAGAGTTTTGGTGCTCCTCCACCAGCAAATATTGGAACTGGAGAAACCATTCATTTTTTGGCAAGTTTAGTTGATGTCTATAGTCAAGCTGAAATGCAAAAGAAAATTGAAGACCAATCAAAAGACAACATCAATAGAGATTCTTTGAATTTTCAATCGTATTTGGGAAGTTTAGACAATGTTCAAAAAACTGCCAGTGGTTTGTGCTATCAAATCATTAAAAAGGGTAACGGAAAAAAGGTTCAAAAAGGAG
Source organism: Bacteroidota bacterium (assembly GCA_947462865.1). Taxonomy (GTDB): domain Bacteria; phylum Bacteroidota; class Bacteroidia; order UKL13-3; family UKL13-3; genus CAISCU01. The sequence goes on from CANHRW010000010.1 coordinate 1,519, forward strand.
CGAGTGTTTCTGTTCAATACAAAGGCACTTTATTAGATGGAACTGTATTTGACCAAAACATGGACGGCAAACCAAATTTCACTTTCAATGTGGGTCAAAATCAAGTCATTCCTGGATGGGACGAAGGCTTACAATTGATGAGTGAAGGTGATGAGTTTAAATTCATTATTCCTTACAAATTGGCATACGGACCTCAAGGTAATGGACCTATACCAGCTTATTCTTCGCTTGTATTTGAAGTTAAATTGATTAAAGTAAATTAATGACCATGTTAAAAAGAATTTTGTTGATGGCTTGCCTTTTCAGCTCTATGCTGCTTCAAGCCCAAACCAAACAACCCATTAAAAGAAAAATAAAAGTGAACGAAGAAGTAACAACAGCTAGCGGATTGCGTTACAGGGTAACCGAGTTAGGAACAGGAAAACAAGTATTGGCAGGAGACAAAGTAACCGTGCATTATACAGGAAAACTCACCAATGGAACAAAATTTGATAGCTCTAAAGACAGAAACCAGCCATTCAGTTTTAAGGTTGGGGCAGGTCAGGTAATCAAAGGATGGGATGAAGGCTTGCAATTGTTAAAAGTAGGCGATAAAGCAACTTTTGTGATTCCATCAGAATTGGCCTACGGGGAGAGAGATATGGGAACCATTCCACCAAACAGTGTTCTTGTTTTTGATGTTGAAGTAATTGATACCAAAACAGCACCTAAATTGGTACCTTTTAATACTACTGGCAAAGACACCAACACCACCGCATCTGGTTTAAAATATATCGATGTAGAAAATGGAACTGGTGTGCAAGCAACAAACGGCAAAACGGTTTCTGTACATTATACAGGTTACTTAATGGATGGTAAAGTATTTGATTCCTCTGTTGAACGCGGAGAGCCAATTAGCTTTCCTTTGGGTAGCGGAATGGTAATCAAAGGATGGGAAGAAGGCATTGCTTTGATGAAGGTAGGCGATAAGAAGCAATTGATTATTCCTAGCGAATTAGGCTATGGAGCTAGAGGAGCTGGAGGAGTAATTCCACCAAATGCCACACTCAAATTCGATGTAGAACTCGTAGACGTAAAATAATCCAAAACCGGCTTAGGCCGGTTTTTTTATGCCTGAATATAAGTAGCCTTGATTGCCTCAACAAACTGCCTGTCATTGCTGAGCCTTGGAACTTTGTGTTGACCACCTAATTTACCTGCTTGTTTGAGCCAATTGTGAAACGTACCTCTTGGAACAGCAGTGATTTGTGGAGGCATCATGGCAATGTCTTTGTACCGTTTGGCTTCATAATCTGAGTTCAGCGCTTTTAATTCTTGGTCTAGCAACATTGTAAATTCGCTTAAATTTTCAGGAGCTGTATTAAATTCTATCAACCATTCATGACCACCATTTCTATTGGCATTAAAATAAATCGGACAAGCTGTATAATCAGCAATTGAAGCCTTTAATTTTGTACAAGTTTTAGCAATTGCTTCATCTGCGTTTTCAATCACCAACTCTTCTCCAAATGCATTGATAAAATGTTTGGTTCTTCCGGCAATTTTAAACCTAAAAGGATTCAATGAAGTAAACCGAATAGTATCACCAATAATGTAACGCCAGAGGCCGGCATTAGTTGAAATCACCAATGCATAACTTTCATTGAGTTTTACTTCGTTCAAATTATAAGTAACCGGATTTTCTTTGCCGTATTCTGACAGAGGCATGAATTCATAGAAAATACCGTAATCCAACATCAGTAACAAATCTGAGGCCCCCAATCTGTCTTGAATACCTATAAAACCCTCACTGGCATTATAAGTTTCCATATAGTTCATAGAACTACTTTTAATTAATTGAGAGAAACGTTCTTTGTAAGGCGTAAAACTAACCCCACCATGTACATACAATTCTAAATTAGGCCAAATATCAAGTAAGTTTTGTTTGCCAGTTAAAGCAAAGAGCCTTTCTATTAAAACAATTGTCCATGTGGGTACACCAGAAATATTGGTGACGTCCTCATGGAGGGTTGCTCTAGCCATTTTCTCTATTTTCTCATCCCAGTTATCCATAATGGCTATACTCAACTCTGGAGTGCGTAAAAAGTGAGCCCAAAAAGGTAAATTTTGCATCATTACAGCACTCAAGTCACCATAAAAAGTAGCATTACCTACCCCCTGTTGGTGAATCTGATGACTTCCTCCCATTACCAAACCCTTGCCATCAAATAATTGAGAATTGGGCTGCTGATTCAAATACCACAACAACACATCCTTACCTCCTAAAATATGGCACTCTTCCAAGCTTTCGTAGGTAACAGGAATGAATTTGCTTTTGGCACTTGTTGTACCACTTGATTTAGCAAACCAACTGACATCTGAGGGCCACAAAATATTTTGCTCCCCACGCATCATTCGCTCTATATAGTGTTTAAAGTCATCGTAATTGGTAACTGGTACCCTTTCTTTAAAAGTTTCAATTGAATGAATGGTTTTGAAATCATATTTCCTCCCAAACTCTGTTACTTGTGCTGTTCTGAGTAATTGAATCAATTGGTCGTATTGTACACCAAATGGATTGCTCAACATGGTTTCAATAGCGGGTATTCTTCGCTTTAAATACCAAGAAACTATTGAATTAATGATTGCCATGCCTATGCAAAATGGTTATTTTTTTTATGTTTACAAAATGAATAGCCTATACACAAATACAGAGGCCATGGCCTCTGTATTCGTGTAATCAATCAAATTTCTCACACTGGGTGAAAGCTTTGAAGCTTAAAAGTATGGCAACAACTAGTTGCTAATCACATTTAAGTCAAAATTTAAGCTGTTTTCTAATTTTACCGGTTCAGCATCCGGAGTAGCAATTGGCATTTCTGTTAAAGTATTTGAAGGCATTTCTTTGCCTTCTACTTTCTTAGCAACAGCTGGTTTGGTCTTATTCATATCTGCAAAACCAGCAACTTCCAATTTATTTTCTCTGGCAAACATTCCAAATGCTATGGCTTGTTTAATACCCGAAAGGGTTAATTCTACCTCAAATTCATCTGCAGAAAGCCCTTTTGGCAAGATGCTACAAACTAAACGGGCATCCATGCAATAATCAATGATTGGTTGAATATTTTTTTTCTTGGCAATTACAATTGTTTTCTCTGTACTCATATGGTCTGCATTTAAAATTTGGGAGACAAAAATACAAATACGGGCACGAAATTGAGGTTAAATTTTAATGGTTTTGAGTTTGAACAAGGGATTGATTTCATGTTCAGGGAAATAAAATTTCAACTAAAACAAAAATTGGCCGCTTTGGGACTTTATTTCCAAAATGGGATAATTCTCGTTTTAATACAAGATGCTGAAACTGCCTTGTTTGGAACCAACTGAATCATCGTAACCTGTATAATTGATTTTGTATAAATATACATCTTCAGCCACAAAATTACCGTTCACTTTTAAGTCCCAGCTAGCTATTTTTGAGTCAGTTCTATAAACTTCTTGACCCCAACGGTTATAAATACTGATGTTAAAATCCTTGAGAAAAACAGGTACCCATTTAAAAACATCATTTAACCCATCACCATTTGCTGTAACAGCATTGGGCACATATATCTCAGGACTTTGATACAGGCTAATGGTATTTGAAAAACTACTATAGCTGGTTTTATTGTCAGTTAATGCGATGGAATCAGCCTGTATGGTATAATAAAAAACGCCTTCATTAAAGTTTAAATTGTTATCGGAGTAACGCTTAACCAACGAATCTGTCTGGGCAATTTTTTGTTGCAAATTGGATGGATCTGCCCTTAACACCTGATATTTAACAGGTGAATTAACCCATCCCACATAAGAACTCCAACTTAAATTATTGGCAAATGACACGGCGTTACCGCTCAAAAGCATGGTACAAGCGCGAACTCCTTCAGGACCAATATTGTCACAAGTATCTTGCATCACTACATAATAACAATAAGGCGACTGATTTACATCAACCTCCTTATCGAGGTATGAAGTATCGTAGCTATTTTCAAAAGTTTGTATGAGACTAAAAGAGCCATTTGACTTGGCTTTATAAAGGTAATACTTGGCAAAATCTTTCTCCCAACTTGGCTTCCACTCTATGTAAACAGCATTGTTGTTTTTAACCGTTACGTATTTTATAACTTGTTGATCTGGTATGAATTTCAATTGATCAAAGGTACCCAAAGTATCTGAGCTAAAACCCTCAACACCACAAATATTCACACCTACCATAAAATACCGGTAATTGATTTGCGCATAATTGGGCGTATTCATGTCTTTAAAAAACCGGTTATTGGTATTTGAGGTTGAGTCTATTGGTTGGGTTGAATTGCCAACAATTCTGTACAATTTGTAGTAACTAAAAAATGGATTTTTAGCATATAGTGAATCGCCATAATAAAGCACTGTTTCTTTGTTATCAACCAATGTCATACACAACAACACCGTACTACTCACTAGAGGCATGGATTTAATCTGAACCCAAAAAGTATCATAGCTAGTTCCTGCTCCAGGACAATTGCCGCTCGATTTAATATAAATAGGATAAATGCCCGCCTTGTCTATGCAAGTATTCTTAATACAAAAATCTATTGCTATCATTTTGAAACCAGTTCGAATGGTATCGGAAAAAACCAATGTATGATTGAGCAAGTTATTTGCGGGCAATTGTATGTATAAATTCAATGAATCTTTAGCAGATGACACCACCTTTAAACATTTTTGCTGAAGCGCTTCAATAGAAATGGTATCTGATGTGATGGGTAAACCATTTTCTTGTAAAACCTGTATTTTAGGTGAAGGCGGATTTTTAACTTTTACCCAAAACAATGCACCTGATTTTTTATTAAGCGGACACGAATTGTCTGTAGCTTCAACAAATACAGGAAAGATTGGATTCTTTAAATACTCGCAAGCACTTTGAAAACAAAAAAGCGCAGTTACAATACCTGTACCTTTAACTTCAGCTGGAAACACTGGCTTAACTGATAAAGGAGAGTCTATGATTGGTGTTGCTATTCTCATGTAAATAGAATCGCCATTGGCTCCATCTCCTTTTTCTGACCGAATGGTCATACATATTTTATCGGGAATTTCTACGAATATGGTATCATTTGGAAAAATGATTTGATTGTCTACAGACACCATGAAAGTCTTGGGAGGATTTCCTGCACATGGAGTAACGGTAAATTGTAGCTCTAAACGAACTTCTCCTATTTTTACCCCATTTAAAAATTCTTCAACCAATATGGAAGCGACAAAAACACCTGCTGAACTTGGAATACAAGTAATTTCACCAGTTGTTGGATTGATAGTGAGAGGCAACCCACCCTTAATTGCATTGTTGGCATTGAAACCCGGATTCCAGGCTACAGGTTGATACGGTTGAGCATTCAATGGCAGGAGCTGTCCATTACCATTAGGGTTACTCGGGTTGTTCCTATCTAAATGCCCATTTAATGGAGTTACAAGAGAATATTTAAGTTGGTGTTTATCTGGATCTACAAAATTTAGGTTGTACTTAAACAAAGTATTCGTACACATTAAAGTAACTGGATTGTTTTGGTAAACCGGACTACTATTGTGAAACCTAGCTGCAGGAATTTCAGCGTACAAAGAAATTGCAGCATCACCAGGGAATTGTATGTTATTAATGATTTTATTTCTGCAACAACGTTCCCAAGAAAGGTAATAACCAGCATTGTTGGCATATTTACTTTCAGACATGGTAATAACTTTTGTATAGGTGGTTAAATCGGTACAGCCTGTGGTAATGATTGGACAATTGATTCCTGAATAATCCAATTTACGGTAAGTACTTAGATCCAAATCTAACCTAATGCTTTGCATCAATTTATCGGAGCCTTTTTCAAACAAACCAACGTAAATAGGGTCATCAAACTCAGGAAGTGTAGGCTGTTCAGGTGTTCGGCTGCTCGGGTCACAATCTCGGAAAATTTTAACGCTCACTTGATAATTGCTCCCTCCCAACCATTTAACTTGAATGGTGCCTCCTACCAAATGGCTTGCCTTTGTAAAGACAGAAAAACAAATCAGAAGTGAAATTAAAATATACCTCAAAGCATTCAAATTTAAACGATTAAACGCAAAATATCTGCTTAATGTTTTATTAATTATAGGTTGGAGTATCTACATTTGTTGTATGCATATCAATACAAGCAAATTTGAAACGGAATTGCAGGTAAGGCCTGATGACATAGATATGAACAACCATGTTCATAGCAGTAGGTACATGGATTATGTATTGGCAGCCAGATACGAGCAAATGGAAAGGTGTTACCAAATGCCCATGTCAGAATTTATTAAACACCAGTATGCTTGGGTTATTGAGAATACTTTTATTGAGTTTAAAAGGCCACTTCTCATTGGTGAAAAATTCATAGTCAGAACATGGATTGAGGCTCTTTTACCCAAAGGCGTAAAGGTTTCGTTTGAAATCATTAAAAAAAACAACAAAATTGCCTGTTCAGGTTTCTTCAATTATGCGATGATTGATGCAAACACTTTGAGAGCTACCATCATACCTGATTGGATTGTTGCACGTTATTCTATTTAATTCCCTAATTTTAGCCCTTTATGTTGCACAGGTATTTTAGACTATTCTTATTCATTTTGTTGGCACCTGGTGCTTTTTACTCCTGTAAAAAACTAGACAATTTTACCAATCAGGCTGTTCAACTTAATTTCTCAACCGATACGCTTAATTTCGACTCATTATTTGGTAAATTGTACAACAGTACAGACTCCATCAACATGTATCCTAGAAGCATTACATTACAAGTTCGTGTAAGTAACCCTTCTGAATATGATGTAAAAACAACTATTTCGTTAGCGGGCAACATCTATGGTTTTTTTAGGTTGAATGTAGATGGCAGATCTGGCAAACAATTTGATCAAATTGAAATAGGTGCCAAAGATTCAATTTACATTTTTGTACAAGCCAGTATAGATACTATTCAGGTTTTGGGATTTCAAGAAATTAATGATCAGCTTTTATTTGAAACCAATGGCAACAAGCAAGCAGTTGCAATGGTTGCTTATGCCCAAGGAAGTAATTTTTATTCAAACAAAGTACTTGATTGTACTAAATATGACGACATGAACTGGAACAGTTCAAAGCCTTATTATTTAATGGACTCCGTATTGGTTCCAAAAGGTTGTACACTTACCATTGATGCAGGCACACACATTTACAATTACAATAATTCCGCAATTTTAGTAGCTGGAACCCTGATTGTGAATGGCAATATCAGTTCTCCAGTTATTTTTGAAGGCAGCCGATTAGACGATGATTACAAAGAACTCGCTGGACAATGGATAGGCATACGCTTTCTTAAAGGCAGCACCAACAATACCATGAGAGGAGCAGTAATAAAAAATGCTTACATAGGAATAGAAATTGATTCGCTCTCAGAAAATGAAAAGCCCAATTTGGTGCTCGAACAAACGGTCATTAAAAATATGAGTGCTGTAGGTTTGTTAAGTTATTCTGGTGAACTCAAAGCAAGTAATAATTTAATTTACAATTGTGGCCTATTCGGACTGGTAGGTGAATTTGGTGGAAATTATGAATTGACACACAATACTGTTTATTTGAGCAATAGTGGAACCGTAAGAAAAGATCCAGGAATAGTATTCAGCAATGCCCCTTTAAGAAATGAAAATGGTACCATTAGGTTTAGCATTCCTCTGAATTTAACTTTAACCAACAATATTTTTTATGGTAATTTGGATAATGATTTTTTCATAAATAACGATGCCGAAGGTGCACCCATTCAAAATAATATCATAGCGTCTAATCTTCTCAAATCAAAGAATGCTGTATACAACAGCAATGGAAATTTATTAAGTATTGACCCACAACTCAAGGACATACCAAACAATGATTTTGATTTAAAAGCTGGAAGTCCTTGCAAGGGTTCTGGAAAAGCTACCTCTATATTTATAGACATATTGGGTAGAACTAGAAATTCTTCAAATCCAAGCATTGGTGCTTTTGAGGGCGAATAAGCCCTAAACAGAAACAGCAAGCAATTGTGCATATCTTATCTTGCGTGTGAATTGACTTACAGTTACTTTTGCATTATCACGGTTCAACATTGTTGATGAAAAGGGAACATGGGTGAAAATCCCAGACAGTACCCGCTGCTGTAAACACTTACTGTAATCAGTATTTTTAAGCAAACTTGTTGTCACTTTCAGCTTGCTGATGGGAAGACAAGCTTAAAAAGGTGTAAGTCAGAAGACCTGCCTTGGTAAATAAAATGGTTGACTTTCGGGAAAAAAAGTTGGACTGCTGCTGCATGTGTTATCGCGCATTGTTGCATGCTCCTGCTATATCCCATTATTGAAAAAAATTGAAGATCAAAAGATTGATATGCATACTCTTTATTGGTTTATTAAACCCAATATATACCTATGCACAATCAGATAGCAGCCACCAACTTCCACAAATAATGATTAAAGGATTGCGGTTTTCTGGTTTTCATACCGGCTCATTTTTACAAAACATCGGGTTGGAAAACAGTGCTGTTCAACTCAATCAAAGTATCCACCAAGTATTGTCATTGCATTCAGGCATTTATATCAAGAATGGTGGGCCATCACTATTGGCTTCAAGTGCTACAAGGGGAAGTACTGCACAACAAACCTCAACAGTTTGGTGCGGAATACCTATTGAAAGTCCTATGCTAGGACAGACTGACCTTTCTATGTTACCTTCATTTTTATTTGATGGAATGGGAATACTATACGGTGCACAATCTAGTTTATTTGGCAGTGGAAATATTGGTGGAACCATACAACTCAATCATTCCAATCAAATCAAAAGAGGGCTTCATGCTGAGCTATTGATTGGAATGGGTAGTTTTGAAGAGTACAACCAAGGAGTAAAATTGGCTTACGCAGGCAATAAAATGAGTGCACAACTCAAAGTATTGAACCAATATGCCCGTAATAATTTTGACTATGAAATAAAGGGCTTAGGAAGCCAATTGATGCAGCATGCCAATGTAAAACAAACCGCCTTAATGCAAGAGTTCAATTATACCCCTAATCGTTTTCACAGTTTTGATTTTAAAATTTGGCTTCAGCAAAACAACAGGCTATTGCCCGATTTAATTGGTGCTTCAAAAGACAATGCCATTCAAAACAACCAATTCGCAAGAACTATTTTTACTTATAAGTTCAATAAAGGCAATTATCAACTTCAATCTAGAACAGCCCTCTTTAATGAATATTTTGATTATTCAAGCATAACAACGAGTTTAACAAAAACTAGATTTGTACAATTGAGTCAGGGTTTAGACCAAACATGGAGTTTTCAAAAACACAGAATTTTATTAAGCGGACAATTGCTAGCTATAAATGGGTTTACAGATAATTACAGTGCAGAAAAATCATATATACAACCAAGTGTTTTAGGTACAATACAGTCTAATTGGTGGAATCATAAACTAGAAACACAAATTAATATTCGTAAACAATGGTATAACCAGAAAGGAATTCCACTTATTCCTGGATTTGGATACAAATGGCAAATAAAAAATTGGGTTGCTTTAAGTGGAAATATTGCACTAGGGTTCAGAATGCCCACTTTAAATGATTTGTACTGGAATCCGGGTGGAAACCAAAATCTCAATCCTGAGCAAAGTAAAAGCTATGAAACAGGTATTATTATCAAGCACAAACAGTTACAAATTAGACTGAATGCCTACAACAGAACTTGCACCAATCAAATTACCTGGATGGCAAATTCCAATGGCTTATGGTATGCTGAAAACACCAACGAAGTGGAAGTAAACGGACTTGAATTGATTTGGCAACTAGAAAAAAAATGGTCTGAATTTCAATTTGTTTTTAGGGGTCAACATGATTACTGTTTGGCACTGAACAAAGATCAAAAAAGTACAAGTACTTTCAATAAACAAATGATGTATGTTCCAAAGCTTAAACATCTGGTGCAATTTGAAATAATACATGGTAATTATAAACTTCAATACATACATCAGTATGTAGGTCAACGCTTTTATACCAGTGACAACAGCGAAGCATTGCCTGACTACCAAATTGGCAATGTATTTTTGCAAAAACAATTGAACCTGCGAATACTCAAAGGTTTGGCATTTCAATTCGGAATCATGAATTGCTGGAACCAACAATACCAAAACATTCTTAATAGACCAATGCCTGGTCGTCAACTCAACTTAACCATAAACTATCAATTTTAAACCATGAGAAATACTACAAAAATTATTTTTTTAGCATTGCTATTGTATTTTCCAATAGCAACCTATGCACAAACAGTTTCAACATTTGAGAACATTAATTTGCCAGAAAAAAGCTATCTAAATGGTAGTGATAATAAGGGGGGCTTTGCAAGTGGAAATGCCTTTTTTGTGAATTTTTTTGACACAGTAGCTGGCGATTTCTGGACAGGTTTTTCTGTTTCCAACATGAAAGATACTATAGATGTTGGCTATACCAATATGTACAGTGTTGTAAATGCAACAGGGCACAATGGTTCTAACAATTATGCAGTAGCCTACCAATCTGCTAAAGTGGTGTTAACCGGTGAAGCCAAAGGAAAACAGGTGTTAGGATTTTTTGTGAACAATGGCACATATTCCTACAATGACATGAAAAAAGGAAGTGCGTTTTCAAAAAAATTCGGCGGAAGCAGTGGAAACGATTCAGATTATTTTAAAATAAATATTCAGGCTTGGAAAGCCAATGGCATTCCTGCCGATACCGCTCTTACTTTTTATTTAGCTGACTATACAAGCGCCGACAGTAGTAAAGATTATATCATTAAAGATTGGACATGGGTAGACTTAAAAGCACTCAATGATATAGATAGTTTATTCATTACTTTTGAGTCGAGTGACACTGGACAGTTTGGTATCAATACACCTACTTATTTTTACATGGATGATTTCACCACAAGGAATTTAAGCAGTTCGGTTTCACTGAACGAATGGAACAAATCTCAATCGGTTGTAGTGTATCCAAATCCAGTAGAAAATAAATTGTATATAGGCGGTATTGATGCAATTCAATCTATTCAAATTTTAGACTTAAATGGTAAATTGATTGGATCAAATATGGGTCAAAACCAAATTGAAACTGGGCATTTACAGTCGGGTATTTATCTATTGAATATTGTTTCTGAAAACGGCAGATTCTCCAAAAAAATAGTGAAACAGTAAATTGAAACACCTGTTATTTTTGTATGGAATTTTGAGCGTAATTGTAACGCGGGCGCAGTATGCGCCCGCGGCAGGCTTACCTGGTTCAAATGCCATTTTCAAAGACTCATCAATGATAGCGTATTGGGCTGATTCCATTTTTTATGAACGCGGTTTCATTGCAATCAACGACAGTAGCCTAGGGCTTGCAACTGTTGGAGATGAAAATTCTGCAAAAGGAAAGGCGTTAGAAAATGGCGTCTTGAGTTTAGGAGATGGTGGCACAGCTACTGCATATTTTTCAATGGGAATTGAAAATCAAAATGGGTATGATTTTGCTGTATTTGAAAATGGGTTCGAAGTACCAGGAAGCAACCTTTACCATATGGAATTGGCCTACGTAGAAGTGAGTACTGATGGCATTCATTTTTTTAGATTTCCCAACCATTCACTTTCTCAGGATACCTTGCAAATAGGCAATTTTGAAGGCTTATACCCACACCAAATAGATGGGTTAGCAGGCAAGTATATTGCCGGTTATGGAACGCCTTTTGATTTGGAAATCCTCAAAGATAGTATTGGCAACAAACCTATTTATTACATTAGATTGAGGGATGTGGTTGGGTCATTGAATGACAGTTTCTGCAACTACGACTCTGAAAGAAGAAAAATAAATGATCCATGGCCTACTAATTTTGCATCTAGTGGGTTTGATTTAGATGCCATCGCGGTGCTTCATAAAAAAGAAACAGGCCTAGCAGATCCAATACATCTAGAGGTGAATGTATACCCTAATCCAGTAATAAAGGGTTCAAAATTGTCTATTGATTTACCAGATGAAACACCATCCATAGTTAAAATCTATAACAGCATAGGTGAATGTGTGTTTGAATCTAGTTTTACGGGTAATCATCTTGAAATCCCGATACATTTTACATCAACCCTTTTTATGGTTGAGTGCATACAAAACAATACAAAGCTTACTACTAAAATAATACAACAATGAGGCAAACCTTATTTTTTGTATTAGTATGTTGTCAACTGTTGCTGAGTTGCGACCCCAAAATAGCACAGCAAGATGCTATTGTAACTGGTAAAAAAAGTGGTTTTTTAATTGGGAATGAAGGCAATTTTCAATGGGGAAATGCCAGCCTTTCTTTGTATGACAATATTGAAAACAAACTGTATAAAGACATATACAAAAGCACCAATAACAAAGATTTAGGCGATGTATTACAATCGGTTAGCTATTTTAATAATGCCTATTATTTGGTGGTGAATCACTCAAGCAAAATAGAAGCAATAGACGCACAAAACTACAAAAGTCTATTTAGTATTACAGGCCTCATTTCGCCACGTTATTTTGTAGCAATCAACCCCAATAAAGCCTATGTCAGTGACATGCAAGCCAACGGAATATATGTGCTTAATTTAAATGAAAAGAGCGTGCAAAAAATTATTCCATTGCAAGGCTGGAATGAACAGTTATTGGTAGTAGGGAACAAACTATTTGTTTGCAATAAAAACACCCATAACTTATACATCATAGATACGCAAACTGATCGTGTAACTGATAGCATTTTGGTTGCCAAAGGAGCCAATAGTATTTGCGTAGATGCCAATCAGAAAATTTGGTTGGCCTGTGGTGGAAACTTAACAAATTACCCAGGTTATTTATTTCAAATTGATCCAGAAACCAAAGACATTTTAAAACAATTCAAATTCAAAGTAAATGAAGCCCCAAATGCTGTTCAATATGAACCAAGCAATAACATGGTGTATTATTTAAATGGGGGATTGTTTCAGCTTTCTGTTGACGATAGCGCATTAACTACTTTGCCAATTATAAGTAAGAAAAATGCAAACTTGTATGCCTTCAAAATTATTGACCAACAGTTATTGCTATCGGATGTAAAAGATTTTGTTCAAGCCTCAGAAATTGGGATTTATACCCTTCAAGGTAACCTCATTCAATCATTTACCGGAGGAATCAATGCCTCAAGTTTTTGCAAACTGATCAATTAATTTTGCATAATCACCATCTGTGTAGGGTAAGCAAACTCACAGTTGAATTGCTTCACAATTTCCATGATACGCAAATTGATTCTTTCTTTGATTTCCACCATCAAATCATAATCAATGGTATTGACAAAATAAATAACCAATATATTGAGCGAACTCGCGTCAAATTCTACAAAGCGTACGGTCATTTCTTTACCAGTTAAAGGTGCTTCATGTTGAATTGCATTTTTAATTTCTGCAATGATTTGCATGATTTCATCTGGCTTTGATTTATAATTCAAAGACAGGTTAAAATGAACCCTTCTTTGCGAGCTTTGTGAAATGTTATTTAAATTTGAATCAACAATTTTCTTATTAGGCACGTGCAATAAACTTTTTTCCAAAGTACGGATTCGAGTTGTTCTAAAGCCAATTTTTTCAACCACTCCCTTTACATCTCCTAACTCAACAATGTCTCCTACATTGAAAGGTTTGTCAATGTATATAATAAACGAGCCAATTAAATTAGCCAAGGTGTCTTGTGCTGCTAGGGCTATGGCCAAACCTCCTATACCCAATGAAGTAATAACAGCTGTAATATTCACTTCAAAAGCCTTTGCTAAAATGACAAAAAATCCCAATATATAGATAATAATATGAGCCAAGCTTTTAATAAAAACCACTAAATCTGGACTCAAAGCAGACTCTTCTGCATGCGTGTAAATGTATGCTGTAAAATCAACCCCTCTTTTAAACAAACGCATCCAAACCAATATCAATGCAATGAGAAAAACAGCATTTAAAAACCAACGCAAACCAAACTCTTTCACCGACACAATATTCCACTCTTCAGGAAAACTCAATTGGTTAAATGCAGCATATAAAATAAACAGCTGTACCAATTGATGAAAAGGCTTGTGCAATAAGCGGTGAAATTCATCAAAAAACTTCCCTTTACTTAAGCGTTTAAATAATTTGTAGGAAAGCCAAGAGAAAAATCTTGCAAACAAGCCACTGAATACAAAACCAATTACCAAAACAGATACAAAACCTATGTAGGCTTTGATGCTGTTTCCTAAAATAATTTCATCCCAGTTCATTTGTTAATTAGTTAACTAAGTTTACCAAAGCCATTTCAAGCCCTTTTTTCAATAACCCTTTTGTGCGTGGATTGAATTGATGAACGCGCATCAATGCTTGCCATATAGTTTTAGATGTATCTTTAAAAATGGCTTCGTCTGTTAAATCTACTTCATCATTACTCATGCAATACGCAAATACCCTAGCCATGCCACAATTGGCAATATAATCTGGTATAACGGCTACATGATCGTCTGTGTAATTGGCAATTGGCCCCATAAAAATTTCGTTGTCTGCAAAAGGCACATTGGCTCCACAGCTGATCACTTCTAAGTCATTTGCAAGCATTTGGTCTATTTGCTCTCTGGTAACTAACCTAGATGCTGCTGCAGGCACAAAAATCTCGGCACCAATTTGCCAAATTCTGGCATTGGTTTCTTCAAAAGACAATAATTCGGGGTGAACCAGTGTATTGCCCTCTTTTCTTAAAAACAAGTCCTTGATTTCTTCTTTTGAAAAGCCACTTGGTTTTACTAAACCGCCGTTTCTATCTATAATTCCAACAATAACTACTCCGTACAAACTCAAATAATAGGCGGCCGCTGCACCCACATTTCCCCAACCTTGAATGATGGCTCTTTTCATAGCAACATTACCCCCCCAAATACTGTAATAATGACGTACCGCTTCTGCAACACCAAATCCCGTAATCATATCAGCAACCACATATTTGTTAGTTAGCTCAGGTGAGAACCTGTCATCTGTAAGCACTTTAGACACACCAACATTTAAATTTTGAATGCGCTTGGCCTTGCTAGATTCATCTGTTTTAAAGTGTCCGTTTACAACCCCTTCTTGAGGATGCAACAAACCATTGCTAGCAGTCATTGGAATAACCTCATGTATTTCGTCTACATTCAGGTCTCCACCAGTTCCATAATAGGTTTTAAGAATGGGTTGAACTGCTTTATACCAACGCTCCAATACACCTTTTTTTCTTGGATCATTTGGATCAAAGTTTATACCTGATTTTGCACCGCCAATTGCAGGGCCTGCAACTGTAAATTTTATCTCCATGGTTTTAGCCAATGAAGTAACTTCATGTTTATTTAAACCTTTTCTCATTCTTGTTCCACCACCTGCGGCACCCCCTTTTAATGAGTTAATCACAATCCAACCTTCAGCTTCTGTTTCACTGTCTTTCCATTCAAAAACAATTTCAGGTTGTTTCTCTTCGTACTTCTTAATTAATTTTTCTAATTGCATATACTTATTGTTCTTTTTTTCTTAATTGTTCAAATTTCCCCCAAATGGCTCCGGCAACATGACTTTTAGTTGAACCCGTTACTTCTTTATACACATTGGTTTCATTCCTAAATCTGAGTACACCTAGAAATGCAAAAATAAGCGCTTCCTTGAAATGTATGGTTAAATTATCTGGAATATGCAACTTGGCTTTGGTATTGGAACGTATGCTTTCAATTAAAAAATGGTTCAGCGTTCCCCCTCCACTCAACAATACTTTATTTACCCCAGCATGGTCTAATGTATTGCCTATTTGCATTCCAATATGTGCTACCAAAGTAGCCATTTTATCCGGAATAGTCAGGTGTTTAAAGGCCGATACTAATGGCCAAAATTGTGAATCAACCCACTCTATTCCCAATGATTTAGGGCCTTGTACAGTATAATAAGGCAATTGATTGAGGCATTCTAACAATTCGGGTTCCATATTACCTGAAGCAGCAATTTTACCATCAGCATCGTAAGCACAACCTGTAAGTTCAGCCAAACGGTTCAACACCATATTACATGGACAAATGTCAAAAGCTGTTAATTCGGATGAGTGGTAAACAGAAACATTGGCAATTCCACCTAAATTCAAACAAGCTTGTTCTTTTGGAAATAAATGTAAATCACCTACAGGAACCAATGGAGCGCCATGCCCACCTAAAGCCAAATCCATGTTTCTAAAACCATTGATTACTGGTAAACCTGTTATAGCGGAAATGGCCGCACCACAACCAATTTGTGCCGTAAATCCTTTTTCGGGTTGATGAAAAATAGTATGACCATGTGAGGCAATGAAATCCGGTTTTATTTGGTGTTCCACTATAAAATCTGCTACCAAGGAACCCATATACCTTCCCAAGGCTGCATCTGTTTCTGCAAATTGCACAATGGGTGCAAGTGGTAAATTTTTGAGTGTATCAACCCATTTTTGAGGATAAGGTTGTGTATGCGCTTGTTCTATGGTATATGTCCATTTGTTATGGGTATGTTTAAAAACGCAATAGGCCATATCTAAACCGTCAAGCGAGGTGCCACTCATCAGGCCAATCACATGGTATTCTTGGTTCATTTGTGGCTGCATATTTGAACTAATCTTGAAGTGCTATCTGGGCTATAAAATCTGATAAATCTTCAAAATCTTTCATACCCGCCTTCTCCTCTGAGTCGCTATCAAAACTCACTCCAAATGGATTAATTTGAGTCAACACCGAAAGCTGATTCATTAAATGACCCTTTAAATGTAAAATAAACTCGATACCTATCTTAGAAAATACTTCTGGTTGTGTTTGCGCCAAACTTTCCCAATTGAACAAATGAAAAGCTTGCACCTGATTTTGATAGTTCGTGCAAAATTCAAGAAATGAGGATTCAGACATTTTTTCTACATCAATTGCTAAAATAACTGGTACATGAATGGCATTGATACCGTTGTCTGCAAGTGGTTCATTTAGTTCAACAATATCTATGTTTAGCAGTTGAACAATGGTATTGATGTCTTCAGCAGATTGATTGCCAAATTCACCCACAATATGGGAACCACTAGTCCAATCAATGATTTCCTTTGCTTTAATAGGAGGTATAAATGATGCAGATGTATTGTCGAAACAAAAACCCAAATAATGAATTCCTGCTGCTGCTGCAAACCTTGCATCAGTTAAATGTTTGGTATGGTTAATTTTGGTATGGTAACGGAAACGCATGTTAAGACTTGATATATTGATTATTTTTTCTTGTACAATGGCACATTGCTGCAGGCTTCTCCATACATAATACTCTTGGCATAAGGCAATAATTTATGGGTAATTTCGAGGTATGCCTGAACTGGAATATGCACATTGCTACACCCTTTTACAATGACCCTTTTACCTTCATAGATAGGCGCATTGATTTGTTGCAAAGCATCGTAATACAGGGTTTGGTTGAGCAGGTTAAGGTCGCCAAAAACATAGCGGTTTGCATAAGGTTCTACCGCAATTCCTAAAAGCATGTATGCCCATGTTGGAACAATGGCGTCTGTTGAACAATAAAAAGCAATGTTCTTTCCAGAATATTCAGCCCAGTTGTTTGCAGCAATAAATGCTCTGAAATCTTTTTCTTTGAGCATCAAACCTTTGAATAACTGGTCTTTGATATCAAACAGAACCCTTTCTCCAGGATGGTAATAGGTTTCTAAATCAAGGGTTACTAAACCACTTGCTTCAACCCTATTTACTATTTCTTGCTCTGAATCCATTTTATTTTAAATACATTGATTTTTGAATGCTGCGCTGACCAAGAACCTGCACCATTGAAGTATCTGATAAGAAACCTTTTTTGGCGCACAAATAATAGTTGCCATTCAGCAAATAGCCAAAATTGGCAATACCCGTATTGGTTTCGGTTGTGAGTTTATTTAAAGGAAAATTTCTGGTTAAATCATCATAACTCACATACAAACTAACAGTTGCACCCGGCTGTACATTGGTACCGTTTTGATCATAAACCGTTACCAAGAGTTTTCCGTTAAAGCTTGAACTGTCATTGGTAATTACTTGGTTGATTTGAGTAGGTTGATTGGAATCTAACTTACCACATGCAAACAAGGACATTACTAGAAGAGCAAAAGAAAAATACTTCATGTGATTATTTAATTTCGGTAATTTTAACTGCATTGGTTCTAGACCTTTCAGTAATAGGCATACTAGCTGTATTGATAACCAATTGACCCGATTTTACAAAACCCATGTCTACCAACTGCTGGTTAATGTCGTTAAGAGATGCATCTGTGCTTTCAAAACCTCTGTATAAAAATCCCCTCACTCCCCAAACCAAACTCAATGTGTTGAGCAACCTAGGGTTTGTTGTAAAAATAAAAATGGGTGCTTTGGGTCTGTATGCTGCTAACCTGTATGCCGAATAGCCTGAAAATGTCATACCAACAACAGCATGTGCTTTCATGTGGTCGGAAATTCTTACGGCAGTAAAAAGAATTTCGTCCGAAATAAATGTTGGAGAAGAGGCGTCAGGTCTGGTTCCTTTAAAATAGGGGGCATTGGTTTTTTGTTCAACCTCAGCTATGGTTTTACGCATGTAATTGATGGCATCTACAGGATATTTACCAACAGATGTTTCTGCACTCAACATAACAGCATCGGCCCCATCCATTACAGCATTGGCAATGTCGTTTACCTCTGCTCTGGTTGGAACTGGGCTTGTAATCATGCTTTCCATCATTTGTGTAGCAATAATCACCGGCTTAGATTGGTCGATACATTTTTTAACAATCATTTTC
>CANHRW010000011.1 GCA_947462865.1 Bacteroidota bacterium
AAAGAATTTGTTCCTTCAGTACAAAAAGGATTTGAATCTGCCATGAAGAATGGTGTGTTAGCCGGATATGCAATTGAAAGCTTAAAAGTTAGATTGTTTGATGGTTCATTCCACGCAGTGGATTCAGATTCGTTGTCATTTGAAATTTGTGCTCGCATTGGTTTCAAAGAAGCAGCAAGAAATGCAAATCCGGTATTATTAGAACCTATTATGAAAATTGAGGTGTTAACACCTGAAGAGAACATGGGTGATGTTATCGGGGATTTAAATAAACGTCGTGGACAATTAGAAGGTATGGACAGTCGTGCCGGTTCACAAGTTGTAAAAGCAAAAGTACCTTTGGCAGAAATGTTTGGGTATGTTACACAACTTAGAACTTTGACATCGGGTCGTGCAACTTCAACTATGGAATTCAGTCATTATGCTGATGCCCCTAGAAACGTTCAAGAGGAAGTTTTAGCAAAAGTTAACGGAAAAGCAAAAGCTTAATTATCATGGTTAGCCAAAGAATAAGGATCAAGTTAAAATCGTTCGACCACAACTTAGTTGATAAGTCAGCTGAAAAGATTGTGAGAACAGTGAAGGCAACTGGTGCAGTTGTAAGTGGACCAATTCCACTTCCTACACAGAAAAGAATTTACACAGTTTTGCGTTCGCCACACGTAAACAAAAAAGCTAGAGAGCAGTTTCAATTGTGTTCATACAAGAGATTACTCGATATCTACAGTTCAACCGCCAAAACAGTAGATGCGCTTATGAAATTAGAATTACCAAGCGGGGTTGATGTTGAAATTAAAGTTTGATAGAAAGCTATGTCAGGTTTAATAGGAAAAAAATTAGGAATGACCAGCATCTTCGATGCAAACGGTAAACAAATTCCTTGTACTGTAATTGAAGTTGGACCTTGTGTTGTAACACAAGTAAAAACCAACGATAAAGACGGTTACAGTGCAGTACAACTAGCATATGGAGAAGCTAAAGAAAAGAATTCTCCTGCACCAATTAAGGGTATCGTTGCGAAAGCAAATACTACTCCTAAATCAAAGTTTGCTGAGTTCAAAGGTTTTGAACAAGAGTTAGCTTTGGGTCAAACCCTCACTGTTGATTTGTTCGCAGTTGGTGAGTTTGTGGATGTAGTTGGAACCAGCAAAGGAAAAGGTTTCCAAGGTGTTGTAAAACGCCATGGATTCTCCGGAGTAGGTATGCAAACGCACGGTCAACACAACAGGTTGCGTGCTCCAGGTTCAATTGGAGCTTCATCAGATCCATCACGTGTATTCAAAGGAATGCGTATGGCTGGTCGCACAGGAGGTGTTAGGGTTAAAAAGACCAACCTTGAAATTTTAAAGGTGTATGCGGAAAAAAACCTTTTAGTAGTAAAAGGTTCAGTTCCGGGACACAAAGGTTCAATCGTTTTAATTGAGAAGTAAGATGGAATTAGCAGTATTGAATACAAGCGGAGCTGATACCGGCAGAAAGCTTAAATTAAACAATGAAATTTTTGGTATCGAACCAAATGATCATGCTATCTATTTAGATGTAAAGCAATTCTTAGCTAACCAACGCCAAGGAACGCATTCATCAAAAGAACGCAGCATGGTAAGTGGTTCAACCAAGAAATTACACAGACAAAAAGGAACAGGTGGTTCACGTAAAGGAAGTATCAAATCTGGTACTTTTGTAGGTGGAGCACGTATACACGGTCCTCAACCTCGTGATTACAGTTTCAAATTGAACAAGAAATTGAAACAACTGGCTCGTAAGAGTGCGTTGGCTCACAAGGCAAAAGACAACCAAATAGTTTTGTTAGAAGACTTCCAAATGGAAACTCCCAAAACAAAAAGCTATATGGGTATATTGGATGGCTTAAAAGTTTCAAATACCAAAACTTTATTGGTTTTGGCAGATTACAATGAGAATATCTATAAATCTGGTAGAAACTTGCCTAAAACAAAGATTATGGCTGCAAAGGATTTGAATACTTATGATATCTTGCACGCCGACAAAGTAATTTTTGTAGAAAATTCTTTGAGCGTAATTGAAAACATTTTAAATAAGGCATAAATGAGCATACTAAAGAAGCCTTTAATTACCGAAAAGTATACTGCTATCAGTGAAAAGCTGAATAAGTACGGATTTGTAGTAGCTAAAACTGCTAGCAAAGACGAAATTAAAAAAGCTGTTGAAAGCATGTATGGTGTTAAAGTTACAGGAATTAACACGATGGTTTACCAAGGAAAGAGTAAAACCAGATTTACAAAAAGAGGTGTTTTCTCTGGTAGAAAAGCATCTTTCAAGAAAGCAGTGGTAACATTAGAAGAAGGTCAAAAAATTGACTTCTTTCAAAATATTTAATTGAGCGATGGGAATCAGGAAATTTAAACCAGTTACACCGGGTACGCGTTTTAAAGCAGCGAACACCTATGAGGAACTTACACCTAAATACGAAGTAGAAAAATCGCTCGTAGTAAGTTTAAAAAACTCTGGTGGACGTAACAACTCCGGTAAAATGACAATGCGTTACATTGGTGGTGGTCACCGTAAAATGTATCGTTTAATTGATTTCAAACGCAACAAGCATGGAATCGAAGGAACTGTTGATTCAATTCAATATGATCCGAATCGTACTAGCTTTATTGCTTTGATAGCTTATGCCGACGGTGAAAAGCGTTATATCTTAGCTCCTAAAGGATTAGAAGTTGGAACTAAAATTATCAGTGGTAGTGGAGTTGCTCCAGAAATTGGAAACGCATTACCTATGAGTGAAATTCCTTTAGGTTCTACAATTCATAACATTGAATTGCACCTTGGAAAAGGCGGACAAATAGTTCGTTCAGCAGGCTCTTCAGCTCAATTATTAAACAGAGATGGTAAACATGCTGTAGTAAAATTGGCTTCTGGAGAGACCCGTATTGTATTGGCTGGATGTTATGCTACTATTGGACAGGTTTCAAATCCTGATCACATGAATGAGCGTAAAGGTAAAGCAGGTGCTAACAGATGGATCGGACGTAGACCTAGAACTAGACCAGTTGCAATGAACCCAGTTGATCACCCAATGGGTGGTGGTGAAGGTCGTGCTTCAGGAGGTCACCCAAGATCTCGCAAAGGTTTGAAATCTAAAGGATACAAAACACGTACTCCTAAGAAGTATTCAAATAATTTTATCATCGAAAGTCGTAAGAAGAAATAAGGATATATGGCGCGTTCATTAAAAAAAGGCCCTTTTGTAGACATCAAACTTGAGAAAAAAGTGAGTGTCATGAATGAGGCAAAAAAGAAAACTGTAATCAAAACTTGGAGTCGCAGGTCAATGATTACTCCAGATTTTGTAGGTCATACTTTTGGCGTACACAACGGGAATAAATTTATCCCTGTTTATGTTACAGAAAACATGGTAGGACACAAACTTGGAGAGTTTGCACCAACTAGAACATTTAAGTCGCATCCAGTAAAGAAAGATTAAGAAATGGAAGCAGTAGCAAAATTGAATAATTGTCCAACCTCACCAAGAAAAATGAGGTTGTTGGCCGACCTGATCCGTGGCAAAAAAGTTGAAGAAGCTTTTAACATTCTTATTTTTAACAATAAGAAAGAAAGTTCTCACAGACTAGAAAAATTGTTGCGTTCAGCAATTGCAAATTGGGAACAAAAAAATGAAGGCAGTCGTGTTGAAGATAGCGAATTAATCGTTAAGACTGTTTTTGTTGATGGTGGTCCAATGTTAAAGCGTATTTTACCTGCTCCGCAAGGTAGGGCTCACAGAATTCGCAAACGTTCGAATCATGTAACTTTAGTAGTTGATACTAAAGCAGCAGCTAAAACTAATAAAGAAACAGTTAACGCATAATAAATAATAGAATGGGACAAAAGGTCAATCCTATAGGTTTTCGTTTAGGTATCATCAAAGGATGGGAGTCTAACTGGTACAGCGGTCACAAACTAGCTGATAAGTTGATTGAGGATGAAGAAATCAGAAAATACCTAAAAGCTAGAATTAACAAAGGTGGTATTGCTAAAATAATCATCGAGCGTACAATCAAACGCATCATTATTACAATTCACACTAGCCGTCCAGGTATTGTTATCGGAAAAGGTGGTGCTGAAGTTGATAAAATCAAAGAAGAAGTTAAGAAATTAACTAAAAAGGATGTAGCCATCAATATCTTTGAAATCAAAAGACCTGAATTAGATGCAGCGTTGGTTGGAGAGTCAATAGCAAACCAAATCGAGGCTCGTGTTTCTTTCAAAAGAGCTGTTAAAATGGCAATTGCTTCTACCATGAGAATGGGTGCTGAAGGAATTAAAGTGATGGTTTCAGGAAGGTTAGCTGGTGCTGAGATTGCACGTTCTGAATCTTTCAAAGAAGGTCGTACTCCATTACATACTATCAGAGCCGATATAGATTATGCATTGTCAGAAGCTTTGACAGTATATGGTAAAATTGGCATCAAAGTATGGATCTGCAAAGGTGAAGTATACGGTAAAAGAGATTTGTCTCCAAATATTGGACAAACAGCTGGAAGTGGAGAAGGTAGACCTAATACTGGCGGCAGACCTGATAGAAGATCTGGCGACAGACCTGACAGAAGATCTGGCGATAGAAGACCTAGTGGTGACAGAAAACCCGGTTCAGCTACCGGTGATAGAAGAAAAAAATAATATAAGAATTAATTAACTGTAGAAATGTTACAGCCTAAAAAAACCAAATACAGGAAACAACAAAAGGGTAGAGTTAAAGGGAATGCTGGTAGAGGACATACCGTAGCATTCGGCTCTTTCGGACTTAAAGCTTTAGATACTTGTTTCCTTACATCAAAACAATTAGAAGCAGCAAGGGTTGCACTGAATCGTTTCATGAAAAGGGAAGGTCAAGTTTGGATCCGTGTATTTCCAGATAAACCAATGACTCGTAAACCTGCTGAAGTAAGGATGGGTAAAGGTAAAGGTGCTCCTGAATTTTGGGTGGCCCGTTGTAAACCTGGAACCATCATTTTTGAAGCAGATGGCGTTCCAATGGCAACAGCTCAAGAAGCGATGCGTCTTGCCTCTCAAAAACTTCCGGTTATTACTAAATTTATTGTTAAACCTGAATACGCAGAATAATTATGAAAAACAACGAAATCAGGGAGCTTTCTGACAAAGAACTAGCAACTAGAATTAAAGAAGAAAAACTTTCAATGGTGAAAATGAATTTAAATCATGCAGTTTCTCCATTAGAAAACCCGAATAGGTTAAAAGAAGGCAAAAAATTGATCGCAAGATTGCTTACAGAGTCAAAAAGGCGTCAGTTGGTTAATGCTTAATAAACATCGAAGATGGAAAATACAACAGTAGAAAGAAACGCAAGAAAAGTCATCGTTGGCAAAGTGGTAAGCAATAAAATGCAAAAAACCATTGTTGTGTCAGTTGAGCGTAAGGTAATGCACCCTAAATATGGTAAGTTCATTAAAATGACTTCAACGTTCAAAGCACACGACGAAAAGAATGAATGTGGCATCAACGATATCGTTAAAGTAATGGAAACACGTCCATTAAGCAAAGATAAACGTTGGAGATTAGTAGAAATCATTGAAAAAGCTAAGTAATCATGATACAACAGGAAAGTAGGCTTAAAGTAGCCGATAACAGCGGCGCACGCGAAGTGTTATGCATCAGGGTTTTGGGTGGTACTGGCAGAAGATATGCTTCTGTAGGAGATAAAATTGTAGTGAGTGTAAAATCTGCACTACCTTCAGGTGCCGTTAAAAAAGGTGCAGTTTCTAAAGCAGTTGTTGTTAGAACAAAAAAAGAAGTTCGCAGAGCAGATGGTTCTTACATCCGTTTTGACGATAATTCATGTGTATTGTTAAATGCACAAGACGAACCACGTGCAACCCGTATCTTTGGTCCGGTAGCTCGTGAATTAAGGGAAAAGCAATTCATGAAAATCGTTTCATTAGCACCAGAGGTATTATAAGATGACAAACAAGATGAAAAATCCAGCAAAACTGCACCTTAAAAAAGGTGACATGGTTTTGGTTATAGCAGGCGATGACAAAGGCAAGAAAGGTCGTGTTATTGAAGTAATCAAAACAGACAGTAGAGCAGTAGTTGAAGGTGTAAATATCGTAAGCCGTCACACCAAACCTAATGCTCAAAATCAACAAGGTGGTATCGTTAAGAAAGAAGCACCTGTTCACATTTCTAATTTAAAAGTAGTTGATGCAGCTGGTAATGCTACCAGAGTAGGTCGTAAAATCAACGAATCGGGTAAATTGGTAAGAGTTTCAAAAAAGTCTGGTGAAATAATTGATAAAAAGTAGGATATGTACACTCCAAGATTAAAAGACAAATACACTGCGCAGGTTGTACCTGTAATGAAAGAAAAGTTTGCCTATAAAAACGTTATGCAGGTTCCTAAATTGGAAAAAATCTGTATCAACCAAGGTGTAGGTGCTGCAGTTTCAGATAAAAAATTAGTTGATCAAGCATTGGAAGAATTAACTTTAATTGCTGGTCAACGTGCAGTTGCAACAAAATCTAAGAAAGCGATTTCTAACTTCAAATTGAGAGAAAACTTGCCTATTGGTACAAGAGTGACTCTTCGTGGAGATAGAATGTACGAATTTCTTGATAGATTAATTGCTGTATCATTACCTCGTGTTCGTGACTTTCAAGGTTTGAACTTAAAAGGTTTTGATGGAAGAGGAAATTACAATATGGGTATTACTGAGCAAATCATTTTCCCAGAAATTGTAATTGACAAAGTTAATAAAATCAATGGTATGGACATTGCATTCGTTACCTCAGCTAAAACTGATGAAGAATGTATGACCTTGTTGAAAGAGTTTGGTTTACCATTTAAAAAATCGTAATTAAATAACAATGGCTAAAGAGTCAGTAAAAGCACGTCAGCGCAAAAGAGAAAAAATGGTTGCCAAGTTTGCAGCTAAACGAGCAGCTTTAAAAGCAGCCGGTGATTTTGAAGGTTTACAAAAATTACCCAAAAATGCATCTCCGGTTAGATTAAAGAACCGTTGCAAATTAAGTGGTCGTCCAAAAGGTTACATGAGAGATTTCGGTATTTGTAGAAATCAGTTCCGTGAATTAGCTAACATGGGCAAGATACCAGGAGTAACCAAATCTAGCTGGTAACAAAAAAAAATTTGATAGGGGCCGAATTTTCCGTATATTCGCTGCCCTTAATTTTACATAATAACACTTAGCGGGAAAGAGTAAAGCCTTGGCTAACTACCCGCAAGGATAAAAATAAAACATATGACAGATCCAATTTCAGACTATCTAACAAGACTTCGCAACGCGATCAAGGCAAGCCATCGTATTGTTGAAGTACCTTCATCAAAAATCAAGAAGGAAATCACAAGAGTACTTTTTGAAAAAGGGTACATCTTAAACTACAAATTCGAAGAAGTAGTTAATCATCAAGGTACAATCAAAATTGCTTTAAAGTACAATCCTATTACCAAAACTTCAGCAATCAAGAAAATGGAGCGTATCAGTCGCCCTGGATTAAGAAGATACACAGGTGTAGAAACCATGCCTAGAGTAATCAATGGAATGGGAATCGCGATTGTTACTACCTCTAAAGGTGTAATGACCGATAAAGAAGCTAGAAAATTAAATGTTGGTGGTGAGGTATTGTGTTACATTTATTAATTAATAGGAGAAACAACACATGTCACGTATAGGAAAAGCACCAATTGCATTACCTGCTGGAGTAGAAGTTAAAGTATCTCCATCAAATGAAGTTTCAGTAAAAGGTCCAAAAGGAACATTAACTCAAGTGATTGATGCTGATATGAGCATCCAAGTAGAAAATGGTACCCTTTCAATTTCAAGACCAACAGATCAAAAAAGACATAAAGCATTACATGGTTTATACCGTTCTTTGTTAAACAACATGGTTATTGGTGTTTCACAAGGATACAAAAAGCGTCAAGAGTTAGTCGGTGTAGGTTATAAAGCTACAAACGATGGCAATATTTTGGATTTGACTCTTGGTTACTCTCACCATATCTATTTTCAAGTTCCAGCTGAACTTTCAGTTAAAACTGAACAAGATAAAGGTAAAAATCCAATCATCACTTTAGAAGGTGCCGATAAACAGCTAATCGGTCAAGTTGCTGCAAAAATTCGTTCACTTCGTGCACCTGAGCCTTACAAAGGAAAAGGTATCAAGTTTGAAGGTGAAATTTTACGTAGAAAAGCTGGTAAAACAGCCTCTAAATAAACTTAAGTTATGGTTACGAAAGATTCAAGAAGAAATAAAATTAAAGCGAGAATACGCAGTCGTATTAAAGGAACAGCTCAACAACCTCGTTTGTCTGTGTTTAGAAGTAACAAACAGATTTATGCTCAGTTGATTGATGATTTAACTGGTGTAACTTTGGTCTCAGCTTCATCAAGAGCATTTTCAGACAAAGTTGCCAAGGTAGAACTTGCTACTCTAGTTGGAAAAGCGATCGCTGAAAAAGCAGCATCAGCAGGTGTTAAAACTTGTGTATTCGACAGAAATGGATACTTGTACCATGGAAGAGTGAAAGCTCTTGCTGAAGGTGCACGTGAGGGTGGATTAATTTTTTAATTTTTAGAAGTAGAATTATGTCAACAGCAAACATAAAGAAAGTAAAATCTAGCGATATTGAGTTAAAAGAGAAAGTAGTTTCTATTAACCGTGTAGCTAAGGTAACAAAAGGTGGTCGTACATTTAGCTTTTCTGCACTCGTTGTAGTAGGCGATGGTAACGGTATTGTTGGTTACGGATTGGGTAAAGCCATGGAAGTAACTGATGCCATCAGCAAAGGAATTGATGATGCAAAAAAGAATTTGGTTAAAGTTCCAGTTTTGAAAGGAACAGTTCCTCATGAACAATTTGGTAAATATGCTGGTGGTCGTGTGTTTTTAAAACCTGCCGCTCATGGTACTGGAGTAATTGCAGGTGGTGCAATGCGTGCAGTATTAGAAAGTGCAGGAATTACAGATGTATTGGCCAAGTCTAAAGGTTCTTCAAACCCTCACAATGTGGTTAAAGCAACCATTCAGGCTTTGTTGAACATGAGAGACGCATTTACAATTGCACAAACTAGAGGAATCAGTCTAAAGAAAGTTTTTAACGGAGAATAATACAATGGCTAAAATTAAAGTAACACAAATTAAGAGTACGATTGATCGTTCAGAGAACCAAAAACGTACTGTTCGTGCATTGGGTTTCACTAAATTGAACCAAAGTATTGAAGTTGAAGCAACTCCTCAAATCATAGGTATGGTTAACAAAGTTTCTCACTTAGTAAAAGTTGAAAATTGCTAATCAAATTGCTTCTTTAATTTATTATTCAGGTATAAAGTAAAATAGAAAATGAAATTACATACATTAAAACCAGCTGCGGGTTCAACCCATAAAGAAGGAAAACGTGTAGGTCGTGGTGAAGGAAGTGGAAAAGGCGGAACTGCCGCTCGTGGTCACAAAGGAGCTGGTTCTAGAAGTGGTACTTCAACCAAACGTGGATTCGAGGGTGGTCAAATGCCTTTGTATAGAAGAATTCCTAAATTTGGTTTCAAAAATTTGAATAGAGTTGCTTATGCACCAATTAACTTAGACAAATTACAAGATTTGGCTGATAAAGGTTTAACCACAATTGACAGAGAAGTATTGTTGTCAAATGGCTTAATTGGTAAAAAAGACTTGATAAAAATCTTAGGTCGTGGAGAATTAAAATCAGCAGTTCAAATCACTGCAGATGCTTTCTCAACAGCTGCCCAAAAAGCAGTAGAAGCGGCTGGTGGTTCAATCACAGCCTCTAAATAAATAAGTAGAAATTTAACCTTCAAGTATCGTGAAGAAAATAATAGAAACATTCCAAAACATTCTTCGTATAGAAGAACTTCGTTATAAACTTGCATTGACTTTTTGGCTTTTGTTAGCCTACAGAGTAGGAACTTATATCACATTGCCAGGTGTAGATGCGAATTTGTTAGAAGGTTCTGCCAAACAAGCAGATGGAGGAATTTTCGGATTAATTAACATGTTTGCAGGAGGTGCTTTTGCCCGTGGTTCAATATTTGCCTTGGGTATCATGCCTTACATTTCTGCTTCAATTGTTGTACAGTTATTGAGCTTAGCAGTACCTTCTTTCCAGAAAATGCAAAAAGAAGGTGAAGAAGGTAGAAGAAAAATCAATCAAATTACCAGGTACTTAACCATTGCAATTACTGCAGTTCAGTCTATAGGATTCTTAATTAATTTGAAATCTGAAAACCCACAAGCTGTTTTGTCTATGACTAATCCTGCGGCTATGTCAGACTTCTTTTTCATGATGAGTTCAATTGTCATTCTTACTTCAAGTACCATGTTTATTATGTGGTTAGGTGAAAGAATTACAGAAAAAGGTATAGGAAACGGAATATCATTAATCATCATGATTGGTATCATTGCTCGATTGCCATTTGCTTTGAAAGATGAATTCATCTTTAAATTGTCAGAAAGTGGTGGTGGATTGGTTATTTTCTTAGTAGAATTGGCTGCCTTATTTGGTGTAATCATGATGACCATTTTATTGGTTCAAGGTACCAGAAGAATACCGGTTCAATATGCCAAAAGAGTAGTTGGTAATCGTCAATATGGTGGGGTACGTCAGTATATTCCATTAAAGGTTAATGCTGCAGGTGTAATGCCAATCATCTTTGCTCAAGCATTGATGTTTATTCCATCTACTGTTGCACAATTTTTTCCGAATTATGAATCTATGCAAGGTGTAATAGCTGCTTTTATTAACCCTACAAGTTGGACTTACAGCATTACTTTCGCATTATTGATCATCATTTTCACCTATTTCTATACTGCTATTTCAGTAAATGCAGTACAAATTGCAGATGACATGAAAAGAAATAGTGGTTTTATTCCAGGGGTTAAGCCAGGTAAAGCTACTGCAGATTTCATTGATAATGTAATGTCAAGAATAACCTTACCTGGAGCTGTATTTTTAGCGATTGTAGCAATCATGCCTTCATTGGCTAATGTATTGAATATCAACAATCAATTTGCACAGTTTTATGGTGGAACTTCACTGTTGATTTTAGTCGGTGTTGTGTTGGATACCTTGCAACAAGTAGAAAGTCATTTAATGATGCGTCACTACGATGGTTTGATGAAATCAGGAAGAATTAAAGGAAGATCGGCTGTAGGAGGAGGAGCTGCACAGTAGAAGAATTATTGATATTTCAATATTTTGACTATCTTTGCAACCCTTTTAAGGTAAATATGACAAAACAAGCACTCATAAAACAAGACGGTACTATCACGGAATCACTTAGTAACGCAATGTTTCGGGTACGATTGGAAAATGGACATGAAATCATTGCCCATATTTCAGGGAAAATGAGGATGCACTATATTAAAATCTTGCCAGGTGACAAGGTTTCAGTAGAAATGTCTCCATATGATTTAAGTAAAGGAAGAATTATATACAGGTATAAATAAACCGTAGAAAAAAATGAAAATCAGAGCATCTGTAAAAAAGCGCAGTGAAGACTGCATTATTGTAAAACGTAAAGGAAGGGTATACGTAATCAATAAGAAGAACCCAAAGTTTAAACAACGTCAAGGATAATATATATGGCTCGTATTGCTGGTATTGATTTGCCCAAAAATAAAAGGGGCGAGATTGGATTAACTTACATTTATGGCATTGGTCGTACCACTGCTCAAAACATTCTTACTACCTGTGGAATTGACTGGAGTAAAAAGGTGAGCGAATGGAATGATGAAGAATTGAACGCCATTAGAAAACACATCACAGAAAGTTTAACCATAGAAGGTGAATTACGTTCTGAGCGTCAATTGAATATTAAGCGTTTGCTAGATATTGGTTGCTACAGAGGTTTACGTCACCGTAAAGGTTTACCTGTTCGTGGTCAACGCACTAGAACCAATTCTCGTACAAGAAAAGGAAAACGCAAAACAGTTGCAGGTAAAAAGAAAGTAACTAAATAGAAATAAGAAAGATGGCAGCGAATAACAAAAAAGTTACCAAAAAAAGAGTAGTTAGTGTTGATACTCATGGTCAAGCTCATATCAAGGCTTCATTCAACAACATCATCATCTCTCTTACTAACCAAACCGGACAGGTGATCTCTTGGGCATCTGCAGGTAAAATGGGTTTTAGAGGTTCAAAAAAGAATACTCCTTATGCAGCTCAAATGGCTGCGAGCGATTGTGCTCGTGTTGCTTTTGAAGCTGGTATGAAAAAAGTAGATGTTTTTGTAAAAGGTCCTGGTTCTGGAAGAGAATCAGCTATTAGAACCCTCCAAACAGCAGGGATTGAAGTTTTGTCTATAACTGACATTACCCCACTTCCGCACAATGGTTGCAGACCTCCAAAAGCACGCAGAGTATAATTTATAGTAGATAAATAGACATGGCAAGATATATAGGACCAAAAACCAAAATCGCTAGACGTTTCAAAGATCCAATCTTTGGACCTGATAAGTCTTACGAAAAAAGAAATGTACCTCCTGGGCAACATGGAATGGCACGTAAGCGTGCTAAATTAACTGAATACGCTATTCAGTTGTATGAAAAACAAAAAGCAAAATTCACTTATGGTGTTTTAGAGCGTCAGTTCTACAAAACATTTGAATTGGCAGCTAGAAAAAAAGGAATTACAGGTGAAAACTTGCTCAAGTTTCTTGAATCGCGTTTAGACAATACTGTATTTCGTTTAGGTATTGCTCAAACCAGAGCTCAAGCCCGTCAATTGGTTTCTCACAGACACATAACTGTGAATGGTAAAGTAGTTGATATCAGTTCTTATCAATTGAAACCAGGTGATATGGTAGCTGTTAGAGAGAAATCAAAATCTTTGGAAATCGTAACGAACGCTCTTGCATCTAGTAACGCCAAAAAATTCAATTGGTTAAACTGGGATGGAAAAGAAATGAGTGGTACATTCATGGCTTATCCTGAAAGAGATCAAATTCCAGAAAATATTAAAGAACAATTGATCGTTGAATTGTATTCGAAATAATCATTAAACAGAATTATCAATGAGTATCCTTGCTTTTCAAAAGCCTGACAAAGTTATTATGCACAAAGAAACTGACTTTTTTGGTCAGTTTGAGTTCCGTCCTTTAGAAAAAGGATATGGTGTAACTATTGGAAATTCTCTTAGAAGAATTCTCCTTTCTTCTTTGGAAGGTTATGCAATTACTGGAATTAAAATTTCAGGAGTTGACCATGAGTTTTCAACCATCAAAGGGGTAATCGAGGATGTAACTGAAATTGTTTTAAATTTGAAGCAAGTTCGTTTCAAAAGAATTACAGATGGGGTTGATTCAGAGAAAATATTTATCAATATCAAAGGACAGGAGCAATTCCTTGCTGGTGAAATTGGTAAACATACCAATTCATTCAGGGTATTAAATCCAGATTTGGTAATCTGCAACATGGAACAGTTTGTCGGTCTAGAGATTGAGTTAACTGTTGAAAAAGGTAGAGGTTATGTGCCTGCAGAAGAAAATAAACCAAAAGATGCAGTTATTGGTTACATTCCTATGGATGCCATTTTTACTCCTATTAAGAATGTAAAATACAGTGTAGAGGATTACCGTGTTGAACAAAAAACAGATTACGAGAAGTTACAAATTGAAATAGCTACTGATGGATCTATTCATCCTGAGGAAGCATTGAAAGAAGCTGCTAAAATTTTAATTCAACATTTCATGTTGTTCTCTGATGAGTTAATCACATTAGATACTCAGGTAAAAGAACCAACTCAAGAAGTGGATGAGAATTTCTTGCATGTACGCAAAATTCTAAAAACGCCTTTGTCTGATTTAGATTTATCTGTAAGAGCATACAATTGTTTGAAAGCAGCTGATATTAAATCATTAGCAGATTTAGTAGCGTATGATATTGCAGACTTATTGAAGTTCAGAAATTTTGGTAAAAAGTCTTTGAGTGAATTAGAAGAATTGGTTCGTGAAAAAGGTTTAACTTTCGGTATTGATATTTCAAAATATAAATTGAACGAAGACTAATTTAAAATTGGTCAAGAATAGAATATAACATGAGACACGGAAAAACATTTAACCATTTAGGTAGAACAGCCTCTCACAGAAAAGCGCTTTTAGCAAATATGGCAACTTCATTGATTTTGCATAAAAGAATTACTACAACTTGTGCAAAAGCAAAAGAATTGCGTAAATACGTTGAGCCTTTAATTACCAAATCAAAGGACGATAGCACTCATTCACGTCGTATTGTTTTCAGTTACTTGAAAAACAAAGAATCAGTCGCTGAATTGTTCGGTCCAGTTGCTCAAAAAATTGCAGACAGACCAGGTGGATACACACGTGTGTTGAAAACAATGAACCGTAAAGGTGACAATGCTGAGATGGCTATCATAGAATTGGTTGATTTC
Source organism: Bacteroidota bacterium (assembly GCA_947462865.1). GTDB lineage: Bacteria > Bacteroidota > Bacteroidia > UKL13-3 > UKL13-3 > CAISCU01. The sequence goes on from CANHRW010000011.1 coordinate 14,421, forward strand.
AATGAAAATTTATTGACAACCAAATCTGGCAAATCAGCTACAGCTAAGAAAACACGTAGAGGTAAAACTACAAAAGCTAAATCTGAGACTTCATCTACTGAAGAAGCTTCAGCTGAATAATCAAGACTTTAAGTATTTTCAGTAAAGGGCCTTCGGGCCCTTTTTTATTGCTTTAAATCGTACAAGATTGAATCTGCAATCATTTTACAGGTACCTAGGTGATTATCCATATACTTAACAGTCTTTTCCTTTATAGAACCTAAATTTGAAGGGTAGATCTTTTCTATATGTGAAAGAAGAGAGTTGGCATCCTTAAATATAAAAGCAGAGTTGTTTGCAATTAATTCCAAGGCTTCAGGAAATCTGTTTATTTTAGGTCCAATTAATACTGGAATTCCATGAATAGATGCCTCTAAAATATTATGGAGCCCTCCCTTTTTAAAACCGCCTCCAATGATTGCAATACTGGCTTTATGATACAAATGTGGTAATATACCAATATTGTCTATGATAACGGTTTGAATGCCACTTAAGTCTTGGTTATTGTCAATTGAACTGTATACAATAGCATCCGGGAAAATTCTTTTCAGTTCTTTGATATGTTGCTTATCTACAAAGTGAGGGGCAATGATATATTTAAAATGTTCACTTGTTGTTTGCTGGAATTTTTGAATGATGTTTTCTTCAACAGCGTAGGTACTCCCACATACAATTACAGGGATTTGATTCCAGAAACTATTTAATAATGGGATATGCTTATGCGCTGATTTTAACTGATAAACATTATCAAATCGAGGGTCTCCGGTACATATAGATTTGATGTTGTTTTTAGCGAGTAATGCAGAGCTGCTATTGTTTTGTGTAAATATTTGGGTGAATTGTTCAAATAAAGTTAAGTGGAAATTACCCGGAAATTTAAAATAATGCTGTTGAGATCTAAAAAGAGCCGCTATTAAATAGACCGGAATTTTTCTTAGAAAAATTTCACTCAGATAGTCAACCCAAAAGTCATACTTGACCCAAATTACTATGTCTGGATTGATATGATCTAATACTAATTTAGCTTGTTTTTTAGATTCAAAAGGTAAGTATATCGCATAATCTATAATGGTTTCATTTTTACGATTTTCATAGCCTGAAGGCGAAAAGAAACTTACAATGATATTTAAATTAGGAAGGCACTTCTTTAATTCTAATAGAACAGGTTTGGCCTGTTCAAATTCACCTAAACTAGCAACATGTATCCAAAGTCTTTTCTCATTTTTTTCTTTAGCTGCAATTTGAATGGGTGTTTTTTGCCCATAGTATAATTTACCTGCCCTTTCATGGAAGGGTGCAATAAGCTGAATGAATTTGAAATAGCTCCTGGTTGATAATTTATATAAGAGATAACCTATGCTCATCTGAATTGGAATTCGTCTTCATTTTTGGTATGCAGGTAAATAGGAATTAACCAACCGGCTCTAAAAGCGATCAAGTAATCAGTTTTATTTAACGGGTCAAATTGACGACTGTCATAATTAAAGCCTCTTCTGTTTTGCGTAAATGCCATGGTGAAATCAAGTCCAGCATAAAAATTGATGAAACGGTTTTGGCTGTAAAACTGGTAGCCAAGAAATTGATTCAGTGCAAATCCATTGGTTAAACGGTCGTAGCCTAAAACATAGTTCTCGTTTAAAGGAGGTACCTCGTTTTGATAAGTTTGAATATTGATTTTATGTTGTAAGAATCCAATACCACTTTGGTATAAAATGCCATTGTTTTTTCTGAAACGATTGAAAGAGAAAACCCTGCCAGCTTTTATAAAAAAACTTATTCCTCTTAGGCCTACAGAATAATTTGCAGGTGTTCCAGTATTGTTTGGAATATAACCAGCTTCATTGGTCAATTGGTCAAAAATGGAGAGGTTTTTGAGTTCACCTCCAAATAAATAATTTCCTTCAGCTGCGTAGACCCAGTTTTTTTTTCCTTTCAACATACCACCAAAACCAATAGATGCATGGTTGCCAAAGGTTTTTGCCATATCCCCCCCGGGGCTTTGTAAATTTAAAAGGAATTGAAAACTAAAAATTTTGTTACTGAATACATATTTGTCGGGATTGCTTTTTTGTGAAAACGCAAAATGGGGCATTCCAAAAGTAAACCATAAAACAATTAAAACGAGCTTTTTCATTTTGAACAAATATTCATTTTTTATTTAGAATCACAAAGGAAAGATTATTTGAAAAAAATCTGCAGAAGGTTGATTTAATTAGCGAATTCACTATTTTCGCTTGACTCTAAAAATTAAACTAAAATGAAAATTGTAGTAATTGGAACAGGATATGTAGGATTAGTAACTGGTACTTGTTTTGCTGAAGTTGGCATAGATGTAGTTTGTATTGATGTTGATCATAAAAAAATCGAAAACTTACAAAATGGAATCATGCCAATCTATGAACCAGGTCTTGAAGAAATGGTTATCAGAAATACTGAAAAAGGAAGATTGCATTTTTCTACTAGTTTAAAAGACAACCTAGCTGATGCAGATGTTGCTTTTATTGCAGTAGGTACACCTCCAGGTGAAGATGGTTCTGCCGATTTAAAATATGTGATAGCTGTTGCCAAAGAAATAGGTGCTCATATCAATGATTACATAGTTGTTGTAACCAAAAGTACCGTGCCTGTTGGTACTGCGCTTAAAGTAAGAGAAGCTGTCCAATCTGAATTGAGTATTAGAGGCAAGGAATTGTTGTTTGATGTGGCATCTAACCCTGAGTTTTTGAAAGAAGGAGCTGCAATTGAAGATTTCTTGAAACCAGATCGTATTGTGGTAGGAGTTGAGTCTAAAAAGGCTGAAGACGTAATGAGAAAGCTTTACAAACCATTTTTATTGAATGGTCACCCTATCATCTTTATGGATGTTCCAAGTGCTGAGATGACAAAATACGCAGCCAATGCTATGTTAGCTACAAAAATCAGCTTCATGAATGATATTGCAAATCTTTGTGAAATTATGGGAGCAGATGTGAATTTAGTCAGAAAAGGTATTGGCAGCGATCCTAGAATTGGAAATAGATTCATTTATCCAGGTATAGGTTATGGAGGTTCATGTTTCCCAAAAGATGTGAAAGCTTTAATTAAAACAGCTGCAGAAAATTCATACAACATGCGCATTTTAAATGCTGTTGAAGAGGTAAACAATGACCAAAAAAGTGTATTGTTCCATAAAATTAATAATCACTTTCAATCTGATTTAACAGGAAAAGTATTTGCTGTTTGGGGTCTTTCTTTCAAACCTAAAACAGACGATATGAGAGAGGCTCCTTCATTGGTAATTATAGAAAAATTATTAAAAATGGGTGCCAAAGTAAAGGCCTATGATCCAGTAGCAATGCATGAAGCAAAAAAGGATTTAGGAGATACAATTCATTATGCTACAGATATGAACGAAGCATTGATTGATGCTGATGCGTTGTTAATCATCACAGAATGGCCTGAATTCAGAACCCCAAATTTTGAAGTGATGGGCAGATTGATGAAAAATAAATTGGTTTTTGATGGTCGTAATATTTATGATTTAACAGAAATGAAGGATAACGGCTTTGATTATTATTGCATCGGGATCAATACATTGAAATAACATGCCAAATAAAAGAATTCTTATAACAGGTGCTGCTGGTTTTCTAGGTTCGCATTTGAGTGACAGGTTTATCCAAGAAGGTTTTGATGTGGTTGGAATGGATAATCTTATTACCGGAGACATTAAAAACATTGAACATTTGATGGGCTTGAAAGAATTTGAGTTCTATCATCATGATGTGAGCAAGTATGTTCATGTTCCAGGTCATATAGATTATATTTTACATTTTGCCTCACCTGCTAGCCCAATAGACTATTTAAAAATACCCATACAAACACTAAAAGTAGGGTCATTAGGTACCCATAATTTGTTGGGTTTTGCAATGGCAAAAAAAGCCAGAATTTTAGTGGCTTCAACATCTGAAGTGTATGGAGATCCAACCGTACACCCGCAAAATGAAGATTATTGGGGGAATGTAAATCCAGTTGGTCCAAGAGGTGTATATGACGAAGCTAAAAGGTTTCAGGAAGCCATTACAATGGCCTACCATACCTATCACGGACTAGAAACGCGTATTGTCAGAATATTCAATACATACGGACCTAGAATGCGTTTAAATGATGGTAGGGTTTTACCTGCTTTTATAGGTCAAGCATTGAGAGGCGAAGATTTAACAATTTTTGGTGATGGTACACAAACCAGAAGTTTTTGTTACCAAAGTGATTTAATTGAAGGCATTTATAGACTTTTGATGAGTGATTATCCGTATCCGGTGAATATTGGCAATCCAAGTGAAATTACCATCAATCAATTTGCTGAAGAGATCATTAAATTAACAGGGACAACACAAAAATTGGTGCACAAGCCATTGCCGAAAGATGATCCCAAACAGCGCCAGCCAGACATTTCAAGAGCCAAAGAAATTTTGGGATGGGAGCCGAAAATAAACAGGGAAGAAGGACTTAAAATTACCTATGATTACTTCAAATCCCTTTCTCCAGAGGAGTTGAAAAAGAGTGCCCATCGCTTCGACTAGTTTTTGTTTTCATTCAACATATTTTCTAAAGCATACATTTCATCTCTCCACTTTGCGGCTTCCATAAAGTCCATGTTTTTGGCTGCCTGATTCATTTTGTGCTTGCTTTCGGCTATGGCTTTGCTGAGTTGATCCTGATTCATGTATGCAAGAATTGGATCTGCTGCAACGGCAGATATAGCTAGTTCAATTTCAGATAAATTCATTTTCTTTTCTGATGAATCTGCAACAGAAGTTTGTTCTATAATTTCTTGTTTGCTCTTCAATACTGTTTTAGGAGTGATGCCATTTTTAGTATTGTATGCAATTTGAATATTTCTTCTTCTGTTGGTTTCGTCAATGGTTTTACGCATGCTTTCAGTCAGTTTATCAGCATACATAATTACCTTACCATTTTCATTTCTTGCAGCTCTACCGATGGTTTGGGTGAGTGATTTTTCATTTCTCAAAAAACCTTCTTTGTCAGCATCCATAATGGCTACCAAGCTCACTTCAGGTAAGTCTAAACCTTCTCGCAATAAATTAACCCCAATCAATACATCTATGACCCCAAGTCTTAAATCTCTTAAAATTTCAACCCTTTCTATGGTTTTAATTTCACTGTGAATGTATTTGCATTTGATTGAAAGTTTGGCAAAATATTTACTCAATTCTTCAGCCATTCTTTTGGTTAAAGTAGTTACTAAAACCCGATCACCCATTTTGATACGTTCATCTATTTCATCAAGTAAATCGTCAATTTGGTTCAATGTAGGTTTCACTATAATCACAGGGTCTAATAAACCAGTTGGTCTGATAATTTGTTCAACTATGACACCTTCTGATTCTCTAATTTCATAATCTGCAGGAGTGGCGCTTACATAAATAACTTGGTTGATGACTTTCTCAAACTCAGGAAATGTCAATGGCCTATTGTCCAATGCAGATGGTAGCCTAAATCCATATTCAACTAAATTTTCTTTACGACTTCTATCTCCTCCATACATTCCTCTAACTTGTGGCATTGTGACATGGCTTTCATCTACTATTAATAAAAAATCTTTTGGAAAATAGTCCAATAAACAGAAAGGGCGATCCCCAGGTTTTCTGTTGTCGAGGTAGCGGCTGTAATTTTCAATACCACTACAGTAACCCAATTCCCGAATCATCTCTAAATCAAAATTGGTTCGCTCTTCTAATCTTTTTGCTTCTTGGTGTTTTCCAATTGATTTAAAATACTCAATTTGTAAAACTAGGTCATCTTGAATTTCGCGAATTGCTCGGTTGA
>CANHRW010000012.1 GCA_947462865.1 Bacteroidota bacterium
ACCTTGAGAACGATTTTTCCTCTTGATTTTGATACCAGACACACCGTTAAATTGAGTTTTGATTACCATTACAAATCAGGTAAAGAATATGATGGTCCGGTAGTTGCAGGTAAAAAGATTTTAGAAAATGCGGGTATCAACTTTATTTTTACAGCTTACTCAGGAAGGCCATATACTCAAAACATGTTGCCTACTCCAGACGGGGTTCAATCAGGTGTTGTAGTAAGAAGTCCATTAAAAGGAACCATCAATGGAGCCAATTTACCACCTCAGTTTAATCTAGATTTAAACATTGACAAAAATTTTGAATTCAAACAAAAGAAAATTGATGGAAGTACCACTTTCTACCGTTTAAGGGTGTTCTTGTGGGTTCAGAACTTATTGAATACAGCCAATGTTACTTCAGTATTTAGATATACTGGAAATGCATACAATGATGGATTCCTTGCATCTCCTCAAGCACAAGAACAAATCAGAACAGCAACCGATCAGCAATCATATGTTGACTTGTATAATGCAAGAATGTTAAATCCAGATAGATTTAGTTTACCTAGATTAACACGTATTGGTGTAGCCCTTTATTTTTAATACAAAAGTATCATGATAAATATGAATAAATTAACTTCCAGTTTTTTATTAAAACCAGCATTAATACTGTCTTTATTGGCATTATCAAACAGTGGTTTTGCAAAAGAGATCATTGGACTTGGGAAACGTGGGGCCGACCAGCTTTTTAAGAAAGCAAGTGGTTGTGAACCGGCTACTCAACAAAAAGACCTAGACATCAACAATGTTAGGACGACCATTTTGAATGGTGGCGACATGTGGTGGAATTTAAGCAATGCAAGGTACGAGGTTCCTAAAGTAGGAACTGGACAAGTTTCTAAACATTCATTGTTTGCTGGTGCATTGTGGATAGGCGGTATTACTCAAGGTAACTTGAGAATAGCTGCTCAAACCTATCGTCAGAGTGGAAATGACTATTATCCAGGTCCACTTCAAGTAGATGGTGCTTCTAAAGGATCGGTTAGCAAGGAGACTTGTAAAGCCTATGACCAAATTTGGAAGATTACTTTGCAAGAAATTGATCAGTTCAGAAACAACCCAGACAATTGGAGCAATGCACCTGATGTCATCACTTCATGGCCTGGCAATGGTAAAGCTGGAGAAGCAAAAACTTTGGCTCCATTTGTTGATTATAATAACGATGGGATCTATGATCCAGTTTCGGGTGATTATCCATCTTTTGATTACAACAATCCACAAAATATTCCTGATATGATGTTGTACATGATTTACAACGATAAAGGAAACATTCACTCTGAAACTGAAGGAATGGCAATTGGTGTAGAACTGCATACTCAATGTTTTGGTTATTCAACCAATGACGAAGTAAACAACATGACCTTCTACAGAACAACCATATACAATAGAGGAACTGAAACCGTAGACAGTTGTATTTTCGGACAATGGGTGGATGCAGATTTAGGAAACTATTCTGATGACTATGTTGAATGTGATGTAAAAAGGAATTTAGGTATTTGCTATAACGGTGATGACAACGATGAAGGCATTTTAGGATATGGTTTAAATCCACCAAGTGTTGGGGTTAATTTCTTTGAGGGCCCAACAAGGCCAGATGGTTCTGAAATTGGACTCACAAAGTTTGTTTACTACAACAATGACTTTTCTGTAACAGGTAATCCTAGAAGACCTGAACATTATTGGAACTACCTAAATGGTAGATGGACTGATGGCCTTAGTATTACGTATGGTGGAAACGGAAGGGGTGGAACAGATACAGCATCATTCATGTTTCCTGGATCTTCAGATCCATCGAACAGAGAAGCTTGGACAGAAAAAATTGCCAACAACCAACCTGGAGACAGAAGGTTTATGCAAACAGCAGGTCCTTTTAGTTTGTTGCCTGGTGCAAGAAATGAAGTAACTATTGCAGTGGTATGGGCAAGGGCTACAACAGGAGGCTCTACAGGTTCATTTAACTTGTTAAAAGAAGCATCTGACAAAGCCTATGTGCTGTATAACAATAATTTTAAATTTATTGATGGACCTTCTATCCCAACTATGGAGATAACAGAGTTAGACAGGAAATTAATCATCAATATTACCAACTACCAAAAGACAGAAGCCTACATAGATTCGAGCGCAGGTTTATGTGATAACAAAACATTGTACAAGTTTCAAGGATACCAAATATTCCAAACCAAAACGAGCTCGCCTCCGGGAGATATTTACAATAGTGATGAAGCTCGTTTGGTTGCACAATGTGATATTGCCGATGGCGTAAACATGATTGTTAATATTGTCAATGACCCTGATTTGGGTAGTACTAAAAAAATCATGGTTGCCGGAGCAGACAAAGGAGTTCAACATAGTTTTGAAATTTCAAAAGATTTATTCTCAACTGCCTCTGATCAAACATTGATTAATTTCCAAAATTACCACTACTATTTAATTGCTTATTCTAGTGCTGTGAATTGCTCAAAAGAGCAAACACAATATTTAGCGGGTCGTAAAAGATTTGATGGGTCTGCAAATACAACCTATATGGCAGTACCACATAAGGCTGCTCCACACAGAAATGGTACAACTTTAAATGCCACCTACGGAGATGGTCCAGAAATCCAAAAAATTGAAGGAATTGGAAATTCAGGATTAGAAATTCAATTAACTGAGGAAACTATCCAGAAAGCATTGTTGGCTCCTTATTATGTAGAAGTACCTAAATACAAAATTGGTTTTGGTCCAGTTTTGGTTAAAGTCATTAATCCTTTTAAAATACCAAATGCGAGTTTTGAATTGCGGTTTATTGATAGTTCAAATGCCGACAAATCGGTTCAATTGAATGGTGATTCTGCCTATTGGATTTTGAAGAATTTAACAACCGGTGAAATAGTTAGAGCTGAACGTTCATTAGGAGCTCCAAATGAACAAATATTTGCAAATTGGGGTTTGAGCATTACAACTCAACAAACTACTTCATTAGGAAATCCTGATGATCCCAATGATATTAGTAATGGATTTGTAAGTGGTTCAATAGCGTTTGAAAATCCAAACTATGTATGGTTAACTGGCGTTCCTGATGAAGCTGCACCTATTTCTCAATTCAACTGGATCAGAGCAGGCAAAAATGGAGATCCTGAATACGGAAATTTCCATGAACATGATTTTGCAGCTGGTTCAAAAGCCCCTAGAAGCCCTATTGACCCAAGAAAAGCATTTAGTAAATTAGTTGGTGGAACATGGGCTCCATACGCATTGGCTGCCAGAGCAGTAGCTTCAGATGCAAGACCTTCAACTTTCGGTCCGGCATGGGCCGTAGCATCTGATGGAAAAGGTTCTGCTGGTAACGGAGGATATACCACTGATAACCAATTGGCTGAATTGCAAGGTGTTGATTTGGTATTAACCAATGATAAAGCTTTATGGACACGTTGTGTGGTTGTAGAAGCTGGAGAAAATTTTAACTTAACTGTCGGCGGGGCTGTAAAATTAAACAAGAGAAAATCTCCTTCAGTAGACAAAAATGGCAAACCTGATGGTACAGGAAATGGCATGGGTTGGTTCCCTGGATATGCTGTAAATGTAGAAACAGGTGAAAGGTTAAATATCATGTTTGCTGAAGATTCATCATTACCTACCGAAAACGGGAATGACATGATCTGGAATCCAACAGGGAATTATATTTCTAACAATGCAGGAGGAATGGAATTTATATTTGGCGGTAAACACCATGTTTACATCATGGGTACAAAGGCTTTCAGATCTACACCTACCAGTCCTGTGAGTTACAGAGGACCAAGATACGATGAAGGCAAAAGTTACGATAGTTTATTTACTTTAATAGATAATGGAACCAATGTAACATTGTTAAAAAGATATCTGTATTCTCAAGCTATGTGGGTAACCATGCCAATTACGCTTCCAAAATACCCAATGTTAAGTGTAGAACAAGGTTTAATACCTACCAAAACAACTGTGAAGTTAAGAGTGAAAAGACCTTATGCTTCATACACCAACACATCAAGTGTATTAGAAAACAATGGTTTGCCTTTGTATAGATTTTCAACAGACAACATTGCACCTACAATTGGAACACCCGAAGCAAGAAAAACTGCTTTAGATTTGGTTTCGGTTTCTCCAAATCCTTATTATGCTTATGCTGGATACGAAGATCCAAATAACCAATTGGATGCAAGAGTGAGGTTAACCAACCTCCCTAAATTCTGTGTGGTTTCAATCTATACACAAAGCGGATTCTTAGTGAGAAGAATTAGAAAAGACGATGACTCTAGAACATACATCGATTGGAATTTGAAAAATGATGCCAATGTGCCTATCTCGAGTGGTATCTATTTAATACATGTTTATGACGGTAATTCTGAAAAAGTAATTAAATGGTTTGGAATCATGCGTAAAACAGACTTTGATACTTTCTAATTACTTGAGTGTTTACCTTATTGAAAAAAAAATTGACATGAATAATAAAATTAAAATAGGTTTGGTAGTGACGTTGCTCTCTGGTTATACTGCGTTTGCTGGAAATCCAGACCGTGCTGGAGGTGCTGGTGCAACTCAATTGGTAGTCAATCCATACGCTCGCTCATCAGGCTTGGGGGGCATTGGAACGGCCAATGTAAGAGGAGTAGAATCTTTTTACTTAAACATTGGTGGTTTGGCTTATACTACTGGTACTGAAGTGGCTTTTAGCAGAATGAATTATTTTGCTGGAACAGGAGTAAGTATCAATAATCTAGGAATTGCGCAAGCATTGGGAGAAGAGGGCAGTGGAGGCGTAATGGGTTTGGGTATCACCTCATGGGATTTTGGGGATATTCCAATTACTTCTTTTGATAATCCAGATGGAACTTTACCAAGTTACAAGCCACAATTGTTGAATTTGAATGCTTCTTATTCTAAACAGTTTTCAAACAGTATCACAGGTGGAGCTTTGTTAAGAATTGTTTCTGAGGGTACAGCTGATGTTAGAGCAGCAGGTGTTGCTATGGATTTTGGGGTACAATATCAAACTTCATTCAATGCCAAAATGAAGAAAATTAAAAAAGAAGACTTCAGGTTGGGTATTTCAGTAAGAAATATTGGTCCAGATTTAACATATACAGGAGCAGGTTTGTCTTTCAGAGCAATCAATACTTCTACTGGTGCTGATAGAAGGGCCTTATTTGATGCTGATTATTTTAACTTACCTGCATTGGTAAATATTGGTTTGGCTTATGATATGCGATTAGACCAAAACGATAACACCTATTACCACAGATTAACTGCAAATGGAAACTTTCAGTACAATGCGTTCCAATCAAATGTATTAGGATTAGGAGCCGAATATGCTTACAAAGAAATGTTTATGTTAAGAGGTGCTTATTTAATTCAAGAAGCAAATTCATTCAAACACAATCCAAGCAATCCAAATAATTTAGCTTCGGATTACGGATTTTGGGGTGGTTTAACCTTACAAATGCCTATCTCTAAAAAAGGAACAGCATTTGCATTAGATTATTCTTATGCTCCTACAAGAATTTTCAACGGTATGCATACTGTTGGCATTCGTTTGACACTTTCAGGTAAGTAAAAAAAACAGTATAATTGTATATAAATAAAAGGAAACGTTCCGACTTGTCGGAACGTTTCCTTTTCTATTTAAACAGTAATTAAAACGCATTATGGCAGAGATAAATTATGTTACTAAAGAGGGTTTAGAAAAACTTCACAAAGAACTACATGATTTGAAATATGTACAAAGACCATTTATTTCAAAACAAATAGCAGAAGCAAGAGACAAAGGTGATTTGAGTGAAAATGCAGAATACCATGCTGCAAAAGAAGATCAGGGTTTAATGGAAACTAAAATTGCTATGTTAGAAGATTTAATCACGAAAACCCGCATTATAGATGAAAGTAAATTAGATACTAGTAAAGTAATGATGCTTTCTAAAGTAAAGGTGATTAACAAGCAAACAAAAAAAGAAATTGTGTACACATTGGTGAATGAAAAAGAAGCGGATTTAAAATCAGGAAAAATTTCATTCAAATCTCCAATTGGAATAGGATTAATGGGTAGAAAAGTAGGAGAGGTTTGCGATGTGCAAGTTCCAGCGGGTCTCATACAACTTGAGATTATAGACATTTCATTGTAATGGCTAGTGTCTTTTCTAAAATTATAGCTGGTGAAATCCCATCTTATAAAATTGCCGAAGACGACGAATATTATGCGTTTCTTGATATACAGCCATTGAATTTAGGGCATACGCTAGTGGTGCCAAAACAAGAAATCGATTATATTTTTGATTTAGATGACGCTAATTACATTGGTCTTCAATTGTTCGCCAAAAAGGTAGCAGAGCGCCTAAAAAAGGCCTTTCCCGATAAAAGAATAGGTGTTGCAGTAATTGGATTAGAAGTGCCTCATGCACATATTCATCTCATTCCATTTTCTAAAGTAGAAGAGATGAATTTTTCGAATGCCAAATTACATTTGTCTAAAGAAGAATTTATTGCAGTTATGGAAAAAATTCAATCAGCAAATTCAATTAGCTAACTAAGATTTTTTGATAATTTTATCTGGATTGTTATTTGCATAACTAGCCCAACTTTGGGCTTTCTTTTTGGTACTAGTTTGCTTCACTACAGACTTTAATTCGGGTTTGTCAGTTTGTATGAAATGACAAAAAGCAGCAGCCAAACCATCAGTTGCATCATAAAACTGTGGGCCTTCTTTGAATTTGAATAAATGTTGTAGCATGGTTGCTACTTGTTCTTTGCTTGCATTGCCGTTACCAGTAATAGATTGTTTTATTTTTTTCGGGGAATATTCCGTAACAGCCAGTTCTCTGTTCATAGCAGCGGCAATGGCCACCCCCTGTGCCCTTCCTAACTTAAGCATAGATTGTACGTTTTTTCCAAAAAAAGGAGCTTCAATGGCCAATTCATCTGGATTGAATTCATCAATTAAACCGGTAGTACGTTCAAATATCTTTTTAAGTTTAAGGGCATAGTCGTCATATTTATCTAATTTGAGTACGCCCATACCTAGCAATGAAGCATCTTTGCCTTTACAAAGAATTATCCCATATCCCATCACTTGTGTGCCAGGGTCAATTCCCAAAATAATTCTTTCTTTCATTGTTCAGCTATATTTGGTTTAGGGACATTCAGTTTGTTACTTTGTTTTCAAACTTAGCATTATTCTAATATGAACTCAATAAATAATTTTATGCAGCGCTTTACTGTATTAAAATGGATGATTTCTGTTGGGGTAATCTGTTATGTAGTGTATGAATTTTATACAAAATTTAATTGGGGATTCAGTTCATTTGATTTTCAAAGATTATCTTCAGGTCAATTGGTAAGTCTAGTGCTCAATATTTTAATATTGGGGGCTGTTAATATTGTAATTGAAGCAGTTAAGTGGCGCTATTTAATGAAGCCTTTTGAACCAATCAATTGGCGAACTGCCTTTTCATCTGTATTTACTGGATTATCTTTGGCTGTCATTACTCCAAATAGAATAGGTGATTTAGCTGGCAAAGCATACCAACTTAAATCAACTTCTAAGTTAAAAGGCCTATGTATTGCACTTTTGGGGCATGCCGCGCAATTTGTTTGCATATTTATCATTGGGGCATTTGCAATGAATAGTTTTTTTTCAATTCAACAGTTTTACTTCAAAATAATACTGACAGTATTGTCAATTTTTGTTTTTGTTTTGTATCTGAAACTCGACAAATTCATAAATTGGCTGGGTCAATTCAGTTTTTTTATAAAATCAAAAATGGCATTTGAAGGATTAGAAATTTTTGGTTTCAAACAAAAGATGTATTTGCTGTTTTTATCGTTACTTAAATACCAAGTATTTGTAGGTCAGTTTTACCTTTTATTGGTATTATTTGGTGTTGAAATTACAATAGACAAGGCTTTGAATGCACTCTTTTGCACCTATTTTGTGCAATTATTTGTGCCTTCTTTTTTATTGCTTGAGCTTGGTGTAAGAGGAGCTGCTGCCTTATATTTCATTGGGCATTACGCTACTATGGCAAGTGCCATATTGTTGGCATCTTATATCTTGTGGGTTCTTAATATTGGTTTGCCTGCACTCATTGGTTTGTACTTTTTTAATAAGAAAACAGATTGAATTATTTTGAACTGATACAAGTAGCATTCTTGGTTGCCTATGTTATACTCATCCTGTATTTTTTTTGGGGTTGGCATTTAATTCGTCCTGAAACGGATACCCAAGAACAAAAAAAACTAATTCCATTTTCTATCATCATCTCGGCTCGAAATGAAGCCGATTGTATTCTGGAAAATTTGAATAATTTGAGGCAACAAACGTATTCAATTAACTTGTTTGAGGTCATAGTCATCAATGACCATTCTACAGATATGACTTTAGAAATAGTGGTAGACTTTAAAAAAAACAATCCTGATTTTCCAATTCAGGTTGTTGATTTAAAAAACCATCCAAGCATATTCAATAAAAAGCAGGCCATAACAATGGGTGTTGAAATGACAGCCCATGATTGGATATTGTTAACCGATGCAGACTGTACCAGACAAACCAATTGGTTGCAAGCGTTGAATCATTTTTTAAATAAAAATCCGCATTTGAATTTTGTATATGCACCGGTATGTTTGATTGCTACGAATTGGTTTGAAAAACTACAAGCCTTGGAGTTTACTGGTTTGTTAGGAATAGGGGCAGGAAGCATTCAGTTGTCTACTCCAAATATGTGTAGTGCAGCAAATTTAGCATTTCATAAAGCCGCTTTTACTGCGGTAAATGGATACGAAGGGAACCAACATATTGCCTCTGGAGATGATGAGTTTCTCATGCATAAAATTCACCAAAAAATGCCTGGTACATTGGCTTTTTTAAAAGACTTTAGGGCAATTGTTTATACCCGTTCAGCAAGCAATGTCAAGCAATTTGTGGAGCAAAGAAAAAGATGGGTTTCAAAGAGTACCAAATATGAAAACAAATCAATAACAGGTATTTTAATTGGGGCATATTTGTTAAATCTGTTTATTGCGTTTGATTTATTGATGCTTTTTGGGGATTTCAATACTTTTAAATTAGGCCTTGAACTATTGGTTGTAAAAACATTCATAGAAGGACTTTTTATCTATTCTGTATTAAAGTTTTTTAAAACAGATTCGTACATTTGGTTGTTACCAATTGCGGCACCTATTCATGTATTGTATGTGATTATAATTGGGTTTCTGGCAAATAGCAAAACGTATCATTGGAAAGGAAGAATTCATTAACAGCATATGGAAATTAGTCAATTGGAATGGGATGTGTTGAACTGTGTTTACTTTGTAGAAACATTCGATAAGATATTAGAAGAGGTAGCTGCGCCAACACCTGTTGTAGCTGATGTGGTCAAGACATTGATTCATAAGAAAATGATTGTTTCTATGCAATGGGATGAGCAAAAGCAAGATTATATCAGAAGTTTTATGTACGATTCTGATAACATGCAATCTTATGCCTATCTAATTACCAAAGAAGGATTGATGGCTCACAATACTTTGTAAGATGATAGATAAGGTTAGAGGCATCGTCATTGGAGCTATTCCTTATTCAGAAAATGCTGTAGTGCTAAAAGTATATACCGACCACTACGGGTTACTTGCATTTATGGTGAATGGTGTTAGGTCAAGAAATGGAGCCATTAAACCTTCTCAAATTCAGTTGTTGAATTTGCTAGAACTGGATATCAGTTTTCAGCAAAGTAAGTCTTTTCAAAGAATCAAAGAATTAAAAGTCAATCCAGTTTTGAATCACATTCATTTTGATATCAGAAAAGGGGCAGTGGCTATGTTTATAGCAGAACTGGTTCAAAAATGTATCAAAGCCGATAATCAAAAGGACCAACAATTGTTTGATTTTTTATTTCATGTGATTCAATTTGTAGATCTGCAACAACAAGGAATTGCCAATTTGCCTGTTTATTTTCTGGTGCATTTCAGTAGGTATTTAGGTTTTGCACCAGCCAACAATTACAGTCAAACAAATAGCATTTTTAGCTTAAGAGAAGGTGTTTTTGTGTCTACTGATTTAATCAGTTCAGATTGCTTAGCAACTGATTCGAGTCATTTTTTATACAGTTTGATGCAACTCAAATTAATTGATCTTCCATCTTTACAAATTCCTAAATTGCAAAGACAGCGTTTATTAGAAATGTTGCTGAGGTATTATGGCGTTCATCTTACCCAATTTGGTGAAATGAATTCGCATAAAATTCTTGCGACAATATTCTGATTACAGTTGTTTTTAAAAAAAATCAAATACAACATAACTCTTAAAATGAATTGAAATGATGACTATTTTGTTTTTAACAATAGGTTTAGGACTTGGGTATTTGATTGCATTTTTATTGAACAAACAACAACTTACTCGCTTAGAAACTCAATTAAAAATGAATGAGAATGCTTTGCAAAAAAATGGGCATGAGCTAGAGAGGTTGAGACAATTAGAACTTGATAAAACAACCCTTATTGCGAAGTTAGAAGCAGAGAAAGTAAGTTTGTTGTTTCAGTTGTCTGAACAAAAAGAAGCCTTAGGTATACTGAATCAAAAAATGCAACTTGAATTCGAAAATTTGGCAAATAAAATTCTGGATGAAAAAGCTAAAAAGTTCACCGATCAAAATCAACAGAACCTGACCCAAATTTTGAGTCCATTAAAGGAAAGAATCAAAGATTTTGAAGACAAAGTACAACGTCACTATGATGAAGAAAATCGTGAAAAAGCATCCTTAAAACAGCAAATAACCATGCTGCATGAGTTAAACCAAAAAATGAGTACTGATGCGCAAAATTTAACCAAGGCTTTAAAAGGGGATACCAAAACCCAAGGCAATTGGGGAGAGTTCATTCTTGAAAGTATTTTAGAGAAATCGGGTTTGCAAAAAGACAGAGAATTTACAGTTCAAGCTTCAATGGTAGGTGAAGAAGGTAAGCGTTATCAGCCCGATGTATTGATTCATTTACCAGAATCAAAAGTATTGATCATAGATTCCAAAGTGAGTTTGGTAGCTTACGAGAAATTCATTTCCTCTGATGATGAAGCTTTCATGCAATTAGCCCTTAAGGAACACCTACAATCTATCCGTAATCATTTAAAAGGTTTGAGTGATAAAAAATATCAGCAGTTGCAATTTGGGAAAACCCTTGATTTTGTGCTGATGTTTATACCAATTGAACCTGCTTTTGCAATGGCTGTTCAACATGATGGCCAATTGTTTAATGAGGCCTTTGAAAAGAATATTGTTATTGTTAGTCCAACAACTTTGTTGGCAACCCTAAGAACAGTAGCCAATATTTGGAAGCAAGAAAAGCAAACTAGGCATGCTATAGAAATAGCTTCTAAAGCAGGTGATTTATACGATAAATTTCATGGGTTTATTGAAGACATGATTGACTTGGGCAAGCGTATGGATGCGAGTAAAACAACCTATGAAAATGCCATGAAACGACTTTCTACTGGAAGAGGAAATGTGATTAGGCAAGTAGAAGAATTGAAAAGGATGGGGGCAAACGCTAGCAAACAATTGCCTTCTGGATTAATTGATAGGGCGATGGAAGAATAAAAAATGGTGACCTGATGAGTCACCATTTTTTGTTGTATCTCGTTTTTATTTTATTTCAAGGAGATAGTTGCTTTACCATTAGTCACTGCAATAGGTTTTTTTACACCTGCATATCTCATTTCAAGTTGTTGGATATGGCCAGGTACTTCAATGGCAGCTTCAAATGCTTGGTTTGCTTTTTGAAGTTTTTGAAAATAAATATGACCCTCTGCATCTAAAATTCTCAAAGTTGATATTCTAGCATCGTTTGCAATTGGGGCATAATTTACAGTGACCGTATTCAATGTGGACCACTTGAATGTTTGAGGCGCTTTGATGTCTGAAAATTTTGCTGCTGCAGTATTCCCATTTTCTTTATTAATAGTATGCTTTTTGCAGGCAATTCCAGTTAAGCTGATACTAATAATTGTTGCCAATATAATTTTATTTGTTTTCATATTCTTTGACTTATCTGTTCATTAATTTATTATTGACTCTGTTACCATTTGAATTGGTATACCAGTCAGTATTGGTCAATCCACCATTTTGAGCCCAATTATTAAAGTTTAAATAGCAATCGCTGAAGTCTTGTTTTTCTTGAGCATAAGGTATTGAACTACTCATATTCAAAGCCCATGGCAAATTAGTATCTGTTTTATAGTACCTGTTTTGGGCTGGAATACTATTGTCGTTTACTGTACCAAAATAATTCATGTTTACTCTGCTACTTGGTCTTTTATCAGCCAAATGAATTTCTCTGCCTCTTTCTTGACCTACAATAATGTATGGGTTAAATTTAGAGGCGCTCATTTGCTGAGATGTCACAGTGCCTGCTTCTGGTGCAACACCATTATTGATAAATTTAACCGAAATAGATGTGGTGTCGTTACCAACATCGGGTGCATCAGCTTCTACATTCATAAACCAAAATCCGCCAGTAGTAGGCAATAGTTCATAGGCATCTTTGTAAACGATGATGTTTGTTTCACTTTCATTTCCAACCTCTGTTCCATTACTATTTAAAGTGGTCCAAGTAATACCATTAGTCTTGGTTCCATTTACAGAAGTAATTTTTGCTGGATTGATACTGTCTAATTGAAATGCAAAAGCGTTGTGCAGTGCACCACCAATAGCACGTGTTACAAATGTATAATTGGCTTCTACTACTTGATCGTTTGCATTTGATACAATTTCGTATTGGTAATCTACCACTAAATCATTGAAATCAAAGTCTCCTTTACCTGGCCATAAATCTTCATACATCAGTGTTCCAAAACCGCTTGCAGGAAATTGAGTTTTATAAGCCTTATTTGGATCGTAAGGATAGGCATCATCTAAATCGGCTACACCATCTTCATCAATGTCATTAGAAAGCGTCGGGCTTAAATCAGTTAGTTTTAAATGTGTTGCATAGATTGGAACCTCTCCATCATATTCAAATTCTATTACAGTTACATAATAGGTTGATCCTGTTTCTAAGTTGTTAATAGTAATGTTAGTGCTTAATGAGTTATTTGTTCCTGAATATACCACATATGCATTTCCTATTTGAGTACCCGAACCGTAATTTAAATTGGCATTGTACCAGGTATAGTCTGAAGGCATTTGGTTGGCAGTATCGCCTTTAGAAACCAAAACAATTCTTTCTGTTCCGTTTCCATTGTCCCATGAAAACGACAATGAAGTGTATCCAATTCCTGTAACAACTAAATTGCTAGAACCTATTAATGCCAATGTAGTTTGACAGGCTGAATAATAATTATCTGTTTTAAATACAGCTGATCCTTCACTAGTTGATCCAGAATATTCGTACACATCTAAACAATAATTAGTATTGCTATTGAGGTAAAAAACGGTGCTCGTATTCAGGTTGCCATTTGCGACTACAAATCCAGCACCAATTGCTGTACCATATCCAAATCCAGAGTTTGCAAAGTAGTTTGTGAAATTTGTCGGTGCTACTGCAGCAGCATTACTTGGTCTGCAAACGATTAAACGGTTTTGTCCGTTTCCTCTTGTCCAATCTGCTTTAAATCCATGTGTGTTTAAATTAGAAAATGTCATTGCACTTGAATTGCTATTAATGATTTTACTAAAAACAACAGATGTTCCATTCGGAATTGGGTTACTATTTGAATTATTTGCAGTATTGAAATTCACTGTATGGTTTGCATTGGTTTGCATGGTCAAAGATGCTAAATCATTTCCTGTACCAGTAATTCCAGCAGAGTAGCTGCTGTAGAATTGATTACTGCCATTTCTTTGCATGTTGTTGTAAATAAATTCAATGTGGTTGCTATTTTCATGAAGGACCAACTGAAAAGTTCCCCTACCAGTTCCATTTTTTACAATAGCTACCGTCCATTCTACAACAAACATTCTATTTGGGCTGTTGCCTGCAGTAAAAACGGATACTCCTTGTCCTGCTCCAGATGGTATATTCATTTCTTCCCAAAAAGGAGCCAGTTTAGGCCTGTCGTTTAAATCATCTAAACTGTTGTTGAAATTGGCATTTGCAGTCATACTAGAATTACCTAGTTTAACCCATCCATCAGAACAAGCAATTAAATGAGTGTAAATAGTACCATCATACGTAAAATTGAATGGAAGTGTAATTCTAGAGCTGATAGCATTGTTGGTGTTTGCTCCAATTACAGCGTTCTTGCTACCGGTGACCAAACTTGCCCCTGTTTTAAGAGTCATTTGGTAATTACCGGCATCAATTGCAGCATGTACCGAGATTACTCGGAATGCAAGCAAAAGGGAAATCCCGATTACTTTGTTGAACATTTTATTTAATAATTTATTCATGGTTGTGATACAACGAGGTTAAGCGTTGTACGGCTTTACCTACAGAATGATGCCAAACTCCTAATAAACATATTAAACATCAGAAAATCAAATAGTTAATATGTTTTAGCTAAGGCTGTTTCAATACAATATGTTTCCCAAAATGAAACAAATTCCAGCTCTGGGCGTAGATTTTAAGCTAAATGCTTACGGAGTTTGATTCATGTACCATTCGAATCTCGAATGTAAACTGGCTAATTTTTCTGCAGAATAACTACACCAAATCGGTTTCATTGAGTCTAGAATTTCAACAGCTTCAATGTTTGGGAATACTTTGTAATCAAATTTAGTGTATCCAACGGCAATGTATCCAGGGTAGTAAAAAGCCATTTGATTGGCTATGGCATACTCACATTTTAAAAGCATGAGTTGCTTTCCAAGACTGTATTTTTTATAGCTTGGGTCAAAGAAGTTGATGATACCCGCAATGCTCTTTGTTCCTTTGTCGAAAATACCAACTGCTATGAGCTTTTTGTCATCATAGATGCAAATTTGTTTGCTTTCAAATCTGTTGATAGGGGTACCATCACTAAGGTAATCATTTAGATCATGTACATGTTCAAATTGAATAGAATTGCGGTAATTCCAATACAATTCTTCCATTTCCGTTGTAACCAATAGGGGAGCTATTTCAACACTAAATCGTTTGTTTTTTTGAAGAAGCTTTAATTGAGATTTTGAATAGTGTATTTTAGGTAATGCAATTCTTAACCAGTAAACACCAAAAACAGCATCATCCATAAAGATCATGTCTGTTGTAAAAACATGCTGATGCATTCTGTAATGACCTGCTTCGAGTAATTTGTCGAGAAGTATGCCTTGAAAAGGATAAAGATCCATGTTTATTGCAATAAAAAAAGCCACTCAATGAGTGGCTTTTTTTTATGAACTTAATGCTGCGGCACCACCGACAATTTCAGAAATCTCTTTCGTAATGGCGGCTTGTCGTGCTCTGTTGTATTCTAATTTGAGGCCTTTGAGCAATTCGCCTGCATTTTCAGTTGCTTTATCCATTGCAACCATGCGGGCTCCATGTTCAGATGCCAAAGAATCTAACATTGATTTGTACAATTGTGTTTTTAAAATTCTAGGGATTAACTCTTCTAAAATTTCAGCTTTTGAAGGCTCAAAAATATAATCAGATTTGGCGCTGTTTGCTTTGCTATCTGTTTTGGCGGCAATTGGTAAGAAAGCTTCTTTGCTTAAAATTTGAGTGGCAGCATTTTTAAATTGGTTGTAAACAATCTCAATTTTATCAAAACTACCTGTTTTGAAAGCATTCAATAAATAAGTACCAATTTCAAAACCATTTTCGGCATTCAAAGTTTGAAGTGCATCTTTGTATTTGGCAATACTTGAAACACCAGTTTTTGCAAAAAACTCTGAACCCTTTTTACCAATTGGCAATACAGTTACTTCAGCATTGCTGTAATCTTCTTTGATTAATTTGTTGGTTAATTTAATGACATTGGCATTGAATGAACCACACAAACCTCTGTCAGAAGTAATCACAACCAATAAAACTTTCTTTATTTCTCTTTGGTTGAAATATACTTTGAGTGAATCGTCATCAACCGAATCACTTAAATTCGATAAAATTCCATTTAACTTTTGAGCATATGGTCTCATTTGTAAAATGGCATTTTGCGCCCTTCTCAACTTTGTAGCAGAAACCAATTTCATGGCTTTTGTAATCTGCTGTGTTGAGTTTACAGATGCAATGCGAATTCGAACTTCTTTTAAGTTAGCCAATTTCTTGTTTGTTTATGCGTTGTACTTAGCTGAAAGGTCTTTGGCAACTGATTCTATTACTTTAGTAACTTCATCGTTGATATTGCCTTTTTTCAATTCGTTCAAAGTGTCTTTGTGCTTGGTTTCCATGAACTGGTGGAACTCAGCTTCAAACTCTCTAACTTGGTGTGTAGGAATGTTTGAAAGCAATCCTTTAGTTCCTAAGTAAATGATTGCAACTTGTTGTTCAACTCGTAATGGAGAGAACTGTCCTTGTTTCAAAATTTCTACGTTTCTAGATCCTTTAGCCAATACTGCTTTGGTTGCAGCATCTAAGTCAGAACCAAATTTTGAGAAGGCTTCCAATTCTCTGTACTGAGCTTGGTCTAATTTTAAAGTACCGGCTACTTTTTTCATAGACTTGATTTGAGCGTTACCACCCACACGAGATACAGAAATACCAACGTTAATAGCAGGCCTGATACCCGAGTTAAATAAGTTTGCTTCTAAGAAAATCTGACCATCAGTAATTGAAATTACGTTGGTTGGAATGTAAGCAGAAACGTCTCCAGCTTGAGTTTCAATGATTGGCAAAGCAGTCAATGAACCTCCACCTTTAACCAAATGTTTGATAGAATCTGGAAGGTCATTCATTTGTTTTGCAATGCTATCAGTAGCATTAATTTTAGCAGCTCTTTCTAGCAAACGACTGTGCAAGTAGAATACGTCTCCAGGATATGCTTCACGCCCAGGAGGACGACGCAATAACAAGGATACTTCTCGGTATGCAACTGCTTGTTTAGATAAATCATCATAAATTACCAATGCTGGACGACCGGTATCACGGAAAAATTCTCCGATTGCTGCTCCAGCCATAGGGGCAAAGAACTGCATAGGAGCAGGATCTGATGAAGTAGCTGCAACAACTACGGTGTAAGGCATTGCTCCACGCTCTTCTAAAGTTTTAACAACTTGAGCAATGGTTGATGCTTTTTGTCCACAAGCTACGTATATACAATAAACTGGGTTTCCAGCTTCGTAAAATTCTTTTTGGTTGATAATGGCATCAATACAAACAGCTGTTTTACCTGTTTGACGGTCACCAATTACCAATTCCCTTTGTCCACGACCAATTGGAATCATGGCATCAATAGCCTTAATACCTGTTTGAAGTGGTTCTTTAACCGGTTCGCGGTAAATAACACCTGGTGCTTTTCTTTCCAAAGGCATTTCATAAAGATCACCAGCAATTGGCCCTTTACCATCAATTGGTCTACCTAAGGTATTGATTACACGACCTACCATACCATCACCCACTTTGATTGATGCAATACGGCCGGTTCTTTTAACGGTATCACCTTCTTTAATTTCTTCAGATGAACCAAGCAATACCGCACCAACATTGTCTTCTTCAAGGTTCAATACGATACCTTCAACACCATTGGCAAATTGAATCAATTCACCGGATTGAACTTTTGTTAATCCATAAATGCGTGCGATACCGTCGCCCACTTGCAACACTGTACCTACTTCTTCTAGTTCAGTAGCAGATTTGAAATTGCTTAACTGTTCACGAATGATGGCCGATACTTCGTCGGGTCTAATCTCTACCATAATGACTTTATTATTTTGAAATGTAAGTGTTTAATAATTCTTGTTTTGCTTTCCTGAGTTTACCAGAAATGCTGGCATCAAATAGTTTATCTTCTATTTGTACCACCATTCCTCCGATCAGGCTCGGATTTATTTTGCTATTTATGATTACTTTTTTTCCAGTATTTTTCTCAAGGAGTTGAGTAATGTCCTGTAAGGTTTGACTGCTCATTTCTGAGGCAGTTGTTACAGTTGCTGTTGTGATATTGTTCATGAACCTGTATTGGTTAATGAATGCAATGGCAATATCATTCAGGTAATACTCTCTTTTTTTTCTGATAATGACATCAAAAAAACGAATGGTCAATTGATTGAAAGATGCAGCAAAAACTTTGTTCAATATGCTGTTCTTTTTATCGGCATCAACAATTGGACTTTTGAGCAAATTACTCAAATCAGGATTTTGGTCTACAGTTGATTTGAAGACTTGAATGTCACTAAAAACTTGGTCAAGGATGTTTTGTTCCTTGGCTAAATCAATGAGTGATTTTGCATACCTGTTGGATACTCTGGTTTCAGACATCTTAGTTCAATGTTATTGATTTCAGATTTTCGTTTACAAATGCCTCTTGTGCTGAACGGTCTTCCATTTTTTTAGCAAGCACTTTCTCTGCTAAATCTACAGATAATACAGCCACTTGAGTTTTTAACTCATTCAATGCTTTTATTTTTGCAGATTCAATAGACTCATTGGCGGCAGTTAAAATTCTTCTGCTTTCTTCATCTGCAGATTTTTTTGCTTGTCCAATGATTTCATCTTTCATCTCTTTTGCTTCTTTGAGCATTGCATCTCTTTCTATGCGTGCTTGTTGCAATAATTTTTCATTGTCTGATTTCAATGCATCCATTTGCTTGCGTGCTTCGTCAGCAGCGTTCAATGCATTGTTGATAGAATCTTCTCTTTCTCTAATAGAGTTAAGAATTGGTTTCCATGCAAATTTTGAAAGGATAAACAATACCTTCAGTTTGGTATTGTTTATCCTTTCAAAATTTGCATGGAAACCAATTCTTTACTCTATTAGAGAAAGAGAATTGGTTTCCATGCAAA
>CANHRW010000013.1 GCA_947462865.1 Bacteroidota bacterium
AAATTTAGATTTCATGAACAAATATTCGGCCCAAGAGCTCACCCAGATGTCAAGCCAAGTGAGAAGAGATGTATTAAGAATGGTTCACGGTTGTAAAAGTGGTCATCCTGGAGGAAGTTTAGGGTGTGCAGATTTTTTAACTGCTTTATATTTCAATGTGATGGAGCACAACACAAATTTTCAAATGGATGGCATTAATGAAGATTTGTTCTTCTTGTCAAATGGTCATATTTCACCTGTTTTTTATAGTGTTTTGGCTAGATCTGGTTATTTTCCTGTTGCTGAACTTGCAAGCTTTAGAAGGCTAAATTCAAGGCTCCAAGGACATCCAACCACACATGAACACCTTCCGGGTGTTCGAATAGCATCTGGTTCACTAGGCCAGGGGGTTTCTGTGGCTGCTGGTGCTGCACTTACTAAAAAATTAAACCAAGACAGCAAGCTAGTATATGCCTTAATGGGTGATGGTGAGATTGAGGAGGGACAAAACTGGGAAGCTTTTATGTTTGCTGCACACCACAAAATTGACAACCTCATTGTTACCATTGATTTAAATGGTCAACAAATTGATGGCTCAACCAAAGAAGTATTGGGCATTGGAAGTGATGTGATAGATAAATTGAAAGCTTTTGGATGGTTCGTGCTAGAAATGGATGGACACAACCATGAGGCCATTCTTGAAACCATGAATTTGGCAAAATCAAATGCGGGTAAGGGGAAGCCCATTTTTATTGTCATGAGAACAGAAATGGGTTATCCGGTAGATTTTATGATGGGTAGCCACAAATGGCATGGCGTTGCACCAAACGACAATGAACTAGCCAATGCATTGAGTCAATTACCTGAAACTTTTGGCGACTATTAAGCTGTTACAATAGCGTGTTTAACTTTACATTTTTACGTGTTGCATTCTTACTCATAACAAGTACTTTGTTGTGTTCTACAGAAATATTATTTGCTCAAAAAGCAAGTAAAAAACAAACAACACGAATTTTGTTTTTGTTAGATGCAAGTGGCAGTATGTATGCCAAACTAGGGAGCGATACCCGCATCAATGTTGCAAAAAGACTGCTTTCTAAGAGCATTGACAGTCTTGCTAATGAAAAAAATGTAGAGCTCGCGCTGCGTGTATATGGACACACCTCTCCTCCTGGAGCAAGAAACTGCAAGGATACAAGGTTAGAGGTGCCTTTTAGGTCAGAGAACCACAAAGACATTATTAAAAAAATTCAGAACATCACCCCAAAAGGTACCACATTAATTGCCCATTCATTGTTGCAAGCTGCTTCTGATTTTCCTCAAAACGAAAACAGCAGAAATGTCATCATTTTAATTACAGATGGCATTGAAGAGTGCCAAGGCGACCCATGCGCCGTTTCAGAGGCCCTTCAAAGCAAAGGAATTATATTAAAACCATTTATTATTGGGCTGGGCTCAACCGAAGATTTTAAAAAGGCATTTGATTGTGTGGGCAGGTACTACGACGCAAACAGCGAGGAAGCGTTTAATACTGTTTTAAATGTGGTAATTTCTCAAGCACTCAACAATACAACAGCTCAAATAAACTTATTAGACATTCACAATAAACCCTCTGAGACCAATGTAAACATGAGTTTTTACGACATGCATAGTGGCATGTTGCTCAACAACTATATGCACACCATTAACGAGAGGGGAAACCCAGATACTGTATTGCTAGACCCTATATACAGGTACAAAATGGTCGTGCACACATTACCCCCAGTAATAAAAGAAAACATAGAATTGATACCGGGTAAACATACCATTATTGCTGCGGATGCACCACAAGGCGAATTAACCATTCGGGTAGATGGATTAACCAATTACAACAATTTACAGGCTATTGTAAAACAAGCTGGGTCTTGCCCAATTTTGCACATTCAAGATGCATCTAACAGAGAAAAATACTTGGTTGGAAAATACGACGTAGAGGTATTGTGTTTACCAAAAATGCTGTTTAAGGGGGTTTCCATAGACCAAAGCACAACAACTACCATTCAACTACCACAACCAGGCAAACTAATTGTCAACTACCAAGTACAGGATTTTTACGCCGATATTTACCAACAAATACGTGGAGAATTGACATGGGTGTGTAAAATTCCTTCAGACAAGCGGGTGCATCAATTTGTGATTCAGCCAGGAGATTATAAAATTATTTACCGATCAAAATCTAGCTACAAAAGTGCCAATACTTTTGAAAGAGGATTTAAAATTACTAGCGGACAAGCAACCAATATTATACTCAATTAACCATTTAAGACATGAAGCACTTTGAAATTCAAAATACAAAAGACACCAGAAGCGGATTTGGAGAAGGACTATTAGAACTTGGAAGAAAAAATCCAAAAGTGGTAGCACTTTGTGCCGATTTAACCGGTTCACTTAAAATGGATGCATTCCAAAAGGAATTTCCTGATCGTTTTTTTCAGGTAGGAATTGCTGAAGCAAACATGATGGGTGTGGCTGCTGGTATGACAATTGGCGGGTTTATTCCGTTTACGGGAACATTTGCAAACTTTAGTACTGGGAGGGTTTACGACCAAATCCGACAATCAATAGCCTACTCAGGTAAAAATGTAAAAATATGTGCCTCTCATGCTGGTATAACATTGGGTGAAGATGGGGCTACCCATCAAATATTAGAAGACATTGGTTTAATGAAGATGCTTCCGGGTATGACAGTCATTAACCCTTGCGACTTTAACCAAACCAAAATGGCAACCATTGCTATTGCAGACCACGAAGGACCTGTTTATTTGAGATTTGGAAGGCCTGCAATTCCGAACTTCACCTCTACAAAAGAGCCTTTTATTATTGGTAAAGCGCTTATGTTGAACGAGGGTACAGATGTCAGTATTTTTGCTACAGGACACCTTGTTTGGAAGGCAATAGAAGCGGGGCACCGATTGGCCGAACAAGGTATTTCTGCTGAAATCATCAACATTCATACCATCAAACCTTTGGATGGTGCTGCTATTTTAGCATCTGCAGCTAAAACACGCTGTATAGTAACCGCAGAGGAACATCAATTAAATGGTGGTTTAGGAGACAGCATTTGTCAATTATTGGCGGCAAACCTTCCACTTCCTGTAGAAATGGTAGGCGTCAATGATAGCTTTGGTGAAAGCGGAACACCTGATGAATTAATGAAAAAATATGGATTAGATGCTGACAATATAGTTTCGGCTGCTTTAAAGGCAATTGGCAGAAAAAACTAACTCCCTACCTCCTTATAAAAAAATTAATTTTACTATTTTAAACTCGAATTCGGTTCGCACAGAACTGCTTTCCCGTTTTATGGGTTAAATTCGCACCCATGTTTTCAACCTATTTATTTTGGAATCAACGCAATAAAAGAAACTTGTTAGTCTTTGTACGGTTGATTGTTTTCAAAACCAGTGGCTCTAAACCTAATTTACAATTGAATTATTCCTAAAAATGGGGCTTTAATAGTTTTTCTCTTAAACGCCTCAACCCAAAAATTTGTGTATGAATAATCAAAAAATATCCATTTCATATTTAAATAACAGCCTAAAAACACATTGGAGGTCAGATTTAAGCGCTGGCTTTATGATCTCACTGATAGCATTACCGCTTTGTTTGGGTATTGCCATAGCAAGTGGATTGCCCCCTATGGCTGGTATAATTGCTGGTATTGTTGGTGGTCTGTTTCTTAGCTTAACGGGTGGGTCGCACCTAACCATCAATGGACCTGCAGCGGGTTTAGCTGTTATTGTACTTACTAGTGTAGAGGGTTTTAAACTAATGGCACCAGTAGGTTTAACACCAGAACAAATAGAGCACTTTGCATACCAAAATACGCTTGCTGTTGGATTTGTTTGTGGATTGTTACAAATTTTGTTTGGATTTGCAAAGGCGGGAATATTGAGTAGCTTTTTTCCTTCTTCTGTTGTTCATGGAATGCTTGCCGCAATTGGCATCATGATTTTTTCAAAACAATTTCATGTAGCTATGGGTGTAAAGCCAGAAGCAAATGACATGTTGGGTGTAATTGCTGCAATTCCATCTAGTGTGATACACATGAACCCACATATTGCAATCATTTCATTCGTTAGTTTAATTATTTTAATAGGTCACCCGTATATTAAAAACAAGTATATAAAAAGAATTCCTGCGCCCTTGGTAGTAATTTTGATTGCAATACCTCTTGGACGCTATTACAATCTTGAAGCAGAAACCAAGTATTTGGTTACCATTCCTGCTCATTTTTTAGATGGTATTATTTTACCCGATTTTAGTAATATTCTTACACCTTTTGCAATACAAATGGTTATAACCTATGCTTTGGTAGCAAGCTTAGAATCATTGCTGACCTCAGCCGCGATAGACCGTTTAGACCCCGAAAAACGCAGTTCAGATTTTAATAGAGAATTGTTCTCAAAGGGTGGTGGAAACATTTTATCAAGCTTCTTAGGCGGATTGCCAATCATTGCGGAGGTGGTAAGAAGTTCTGCCAATATAAATAGTGGTGCCAAATCACCATGGGCTAATTTTTATCATGGGTTATTTCTCTTGATATTTGTAGTGTTCCTTGGAGGTATTATCCATCAAATTCCATTGTCGGCTTTAGCTGCAATGTTAATGGTTACAGGTTATAAATTGGCCTCACCACAATCATTTATTCAAACATACCGAATTGGAAAAGAACAGTTGGGAATATTTGTCTCAACAATTGTTTTTACGCTTGCTGTAGATTTATTGGTAGGTATTGCTGCTGGTGTTTTAATTAAACTATTGATTCATATTTTCAACGGTTTACCCATTAAAAGTATTTTCAAGCCCTTTTTAACCATCAACAAAACAGATGAAGATACTTACAGGGTGGAAGTGATGTATTCAGCTGTTTTTAGCAATTTCAGTGGATTTAAAAAACAAATTATGGAGCTTCCTAGGGGTAAACACATCGAAATTAATTTTGAAAACACAATATTGGTTGACCATTCGGTTATGAAAAACCTTCAGGAAATTAAAATTTCATACGAAGAATCGGGGGGCTCATTTAAATTGATTGGTCTTGAAAACCACAAAAGTCTTTCCAAATACAAAACTTCTGGTAGAAAAAAGTAAGCCCATGAAAAAATTGTTTTTGTTTGGCTTTTTGCTGAATAATTTACTTTTTATAAGCTATGGACAAAATAAAAATACCGATGGGGTATCCTACAGCCTCAACGAAAATGGGAGCGCTTACTTAAAACTAAACCTCACCAATCAAATATGGATGAGGTATGGAGAAAACAATCCTGGCAGTTTACAAAACAATGAACCCTTAGACAAAAGTTTTGATGTGGGTATTAGGCGCGCAAGGATTCAGCTATATGGGATGATCCATGAAAAAACCTTTTTATACACCCAAATGGGAATCAATAACTTTGGTGCAAACAGTATCCGAAAGCCTGGTATTTTCTTTCATGATATAGTGGGGGAGTATCACCTCAGTAAACGCACTTTACACTTAGGGATGGGGTTGAGTGGTTGGGGGGGCTTATCTAGGTTCTCTTCACCTGCCGTTGCAAGCATTGTGTGTTTAGATGTACCCTTGTTTTTACAAACCACCAATGATGTTTCTGATCAGTTTTTGAGAAAATTAGGCGTTTACGCAAAGGGTAAAATTGGCAAAATTGATTACCGCCTCATGATCAGCTCTCCAATGACAATCAAAAATGCAACAGGGGTCAATTCAATTAGCACCCAAGCAGATTTTTCTATAAAACCAGCAGCTATTCAAAGTAGCGCTTATGTGATGTACCAAGTTTTAGATGAAGAAAGCAATCTTGTTCCCTATACAATTGGTACCTATTTAGGTAAAAAAAGAATCTTAAATATTGGCGCAGGTTTTCAGCACCAAAAAAACGCTATGTGGCATTTGTCTGATACTACTCAAAAGGATACCGTTTCAGAACCCTTGTTAAACATAGCTTTTGATGCTTTTTATGATGCACCAATTGGCAAAAAAGGTGCGGCTGTTAGTTTATATACTGCTTACGTAAAAACCAATTATGGCAAAGCTTATCTCCGTAATAATGCACCCATGAATTTGTCAGATGCAGTAATACTTGGAAGTAAAAATGGTAGCGGGCCAGGAACAGCTTTCCCAATGTACGGCACAGGAAACGTGTTCTATTTTCAAGGTGGTTATTTGTTACCAAATCAAAATAATTACAGTTTTAGGTTGATGCCTTATTTTGCAATCATGCATGCAGATTACGATAAATTAAATGAAGCAATGAATTTGTTTGATTTAGGATTCAATTTATTGCTAAAAGAACACAAAACTAAAGTATCAATTAATTATCAAAACAGACCAATATACAACAATTCAAATTGGAGGGTTCAAGAGCGTTTGGGCCTTTTTATTTTGCAACTACAGTTGGCTATTTAGGTTACTTAATCTCTGAACCAGGATCAATACCTAACTCAGGAACAATGCTTACCAATGCATTTTTTCCATCTCCCGCCATTAACAACATTCCTTGAGATTCTATGCCTCTAATTTTGCGTGGAGCCAAATTTACAACTACTGCAACGTGCTTACCAATCATTGTTTCGGGCGTGTAGAATTCAGCAATTCCTGATAAAATTGTTCTAACTTCAAAACCCAAATCAACCTGAAGTTTCAATAATTTATCTGCTTTAGGAACTCTTTCTGCTGCTGTTACCAACCCAACCCTTAAATCTATTTTACTAAAATCATCAAAACCAATTTCGGGTTTTAACGCGCTTAATTCAGCTGTAACCAATGGAACTTGGGTTCTTTTTTGATTGAGTTTTTGTATTTGTACCTCTACCATTTCGTCTTCTATGGGTTTGAATAAAATTTCTACATGTCCTAGAGCACTGCCTGGTAATACAATATGGGGTGCAGTTAAGCCGCTCCAAGAAAGGTCATTTACACTAAACATAGCTGCCAACTTTTGAGCTGTTTTAGGTAAAAAAACCTGGGCTGAAATAGCCAATTTAGCACACAACTGAACAGCTTCAAACAATATTGCTTTTACGGTTTCAGGATCAGTTTTAACGAGTTTCCAGGGCTCGGTTTCGGCTAAAAATTTATTACCAGCCCTAGCAATATTCATCCAATCTGCTTGCGCATCTCTAATTTTAACCAGATTAAGGTTGTTCTCCATGCTTGTCAACGACTCATTTACATCTGTTGTAAGTATCTGTTTTGCTTTTAAATACAACTCGTTAGAACACACATCTGGGGTGGGCACATTGCCATCATAAAATTTCTGACACAAAACAGCTACACGGTTTACAAAGTTGCCGAAAATGCTTACCAATTCACTGTTTACACGTGTTTGGTAATCTTTCCAAGTAAACTCAGCATCTTTGGTTTCTGGAGAAATAGACGTTAAAACATAGCGCAATTCGTCTTGTCTGTCTGGTAAATCAGTTAAATATTCATGTAGCCAAACGGCCCAATTTTTACTGGTAGAAATTTTGTCCCCCTCTAAATTAAGAAACTCATTTGCGGGAATATTTTCGGGTAGATTAAAGTTACCATGTGTCATCAACATCATAGGAAATATGATTGCATGAAATACAATGTTATCCTTGCCAATGAAATGAATCAATGCTGTTTCATCATTGTTCCAATAACTTTCCATTTCACCCAGTCTACCTTCTTGTTTGAGGTATTCTTTGGTTGCGCTGATGTAACCAATTGGCGCATCAAACCAAACATACAAAACTTTTCCATCAGCATCTGGCAAAGGAACTGGTACCCCCCAATCCAAATCTCTGGTCATGGCTCTTGGTTGGAGGCCTTCACTGAGCCAACTATTGCATTGGCCCTTGATATTGCTTTTCCAAGTATCAATCCTTTCGATGTAATTTTTAAATGCTGCAGATTCTTGAATGGCGCCCATTGGCAAAAACCAGTTTTTAGTTTCTTTTAAAACCGGTTTGTTTCCACTTAAGGTTGATGTTGGATTGATCAACTCAGTGGCATTTAATGTGGTGCCACATTTTTCACACTGATCTCCGTATGCACCCGGACTAGCGCACTTAGGACAGGTTCCGGTAATATACCTGTCGG
Source organism: Bacteroidota bacterium (assembly GCA_947462865.1). GTDB lineage: Bacteria > Bacteroidota > Bacteroidia > UKL13-3 > UKL13-3 > CAISCU01. Next base: position 8,084 of record CANHRW010000013.1, read on the forward strand.
CTAAAAATTGCTGTGCAGACTCGTCGTAGAATTGTGAGGTGATTTCTTCTTTAAATACCCCTTTATCATATAGTTTTTTAAAAAATGCTTGAGCGGTTTCCTTGTGGGTTTCAGAACTGGTTCTTCCGTAGTATGAAAAATCAATTCCAAAATCTGCGAAGGCTTGTTTCATCATCTGGTGGTATTTATCTACTACCTGTTGGGGGCTAATGGCTTCTTTTTTTGCTTTAATGGTAATGGGCACACCGTGTTCATCACTTCCACATATAAAAAGAACATCTTTTCCTTTGGCTTTGAGGTATCGAACATAAATATCTGCAGGCAAATAACATCCAGCAAGGTGTCCAATGTGAACTGGGCCGTTTGCATAAGGTAAAGCTGCAGTAATCAGGTATTTGTTGAACGCTTTGGTCATAAGCTTCAAAAATAATCAGAATCCTTATAAAATTAGCAAATGAGCAGAATAAAGCCGCTTATGCGTTTTGAGACAGATTTGCTGCTGCAGTTCCGGCAATAAAACCGGTAGTCCATGCTGCTTGAAAGTTAAAACCACCTGTTACCCCATCTATATCAATCACCTCACCAGCAAAATACAAGCCTTTAACCTTTTTGCTTTCCATGGTTTTAAAATTGATGTCTGACCTGGCAATACCCCCACACGTAACAAACTCTTCTTTAAATGTGGTTTTTCCTTCAGCCCAATACCTATCATACAAGACCGAGATTATAAACTTGTTTAATGCTTCCTTTGAAACCTCTTGCCAACTGGCATTTTCTTGAATACCAGACTTGTTTAACAAATAAACTAATAGCCTTTTAGGAAGCTGAAAGGGTAAGCTGCCTTGCATTTGCCTAGATGGATTGGCCGCTTTCAAATTCATCAATTCTTGCCTAAGTGAGTCTTCTGATTTGCCTTGCAACCATTTTATTTCCAATTCAAAACAATAGGACTTTTCAGCTAAAAAACGAGCCGCAAATGCAGAGCTTTTTAAAACAGCGGGTCCACTCAAACCCCAATGTGTAATTAAAATAGGGCCGAATGTTTCTATTTTGGTTCCAATAATTTTCAACTGAACAGGGTCCATACTGATACCACTCAAAGCACGCAAATCTTGGTCTTTGATATTAAAAGTAAATAACGATGGAACGGGCGCCACAATTTCGTGTCCGAGGTCTTTCAACCAATTCAAGCCTGTTTCTTTGGGAGAGCCACCGCTGGCAACCACAATCTTGCTTGCAACTATAGATTGGGTATTGGAAAACTGAATTTCAAACAATCCATCAATTTGTTTCGATATTGAAACTACGCTACTATTTAACAATACCTGAACACCCGCCCTTTGTGCAGCCATTTCTAATGCATCAATGATTGTTTGTGAATTATTTGATTGTGGAAAAACCCGATTGTCGGGTTCTATTTTTAATGCAACACCTCTCTCTTCAAACCAATGCATAGTGTCTTTGGGTTGAAACCGACTAAACGCACCCCTCAGTTCTTTTTCGCCTCTTGGATAGTTTAAGCTCAGGGCTTTGGTTTCAAAACAAGCATTCGTAACATTACACCTTCCACCACCCGAAACACTTACTTTTTGTAGTGTTTTACTGGTCTTTTCTATGATAAAAACCTTGTTATCGGGGTTAGCCTCTGCACATGTAATGGCAGAAAAATAACCGGCTGCACCAGCACCTATAACTACAACTTTATTGTTCAATTTTGTTTTTTGAATTTAATGCTTACAAAGAAAGCTGTTTACAAGGTGTATTCAAACCCAAACAAACCAAATCAAATGTTAAATAAATAGCGGTATTTAATAGAATCTACTATTTGTCTACTCGTTTAAAATATTTATGTTTGCTTTTGGTGTCCACAAATCTTTGGGTTGAAAATACTTGGAGTTATTTGGATGACTTTTGAATTTGTAATTTAATTATGCATAATGAATAAGTATTCTTTTTTCAACAACCTATTGGGATGGCTTTTATTTGCTGTTTCACTAGCAACTTACACACTTACACTTGAGCCTACAGTTAGTTTTTGGGACTGTGGTGAGTTTATTTCGGCATCTTACAGACTTCAAATTTGTCACCCCCCAGGAGCTCCTTTGTTTTTAATGATTGGTCGATTGTTCTCCCTGATGGCGGGAGCAGATGTATCTAAAGTGGCATTTTGGGTAAATATGGTATCAGCTGTAACTAGCGCGCTTACTGTTATGTTTATGTTTTGGACCATCACCCATTTGGCGAAAAAAATATTGGTTAAAAACAACAATCAAGAAAGCTGGCAGTCTGTCGCAATTTTGTTTGCTGGGATAGTTGGTGCCCTAACACTTAATTTTTCTGATACCTTTTGGTTTTCTGCTGTTGAGGCAGAAGTTTATGCATCTTCTAGCTTTTTCACGACACTTACTTTTTGGTGTATTTTAAAATGGGAAAACGTCTCTAGCGAGCCTGGTTCAAATCGTTGGTTGGTGTTAATTGCTTATTTAATTGGTTTGGCAATTGGCGTCCATTTGTTGAACTTATTGGTTATTCCAGCCATTGTATATGTGGTATATTTTAAACAAAATAAATTTCAAACCGCTGGCTTTTTAAAAGCAACAGCAGTGGCAATATTGGCAATTGGTATAGTACAATTTGGTATTATACCGGGGCTTCCAGGTATTGCAACCAAACTCGACTTTTTATTGGTTAATTCAATGGGCCTAAGTTATAATAGCGGAGCATTATTAATGGTTACGCTGATTGTAATCCTTTGTGCTGCTGCCCTTTCTTATACCCATAGCAAAAACGCCCTAAGTTTATATATTGCCATTGGTGCCTACATGGCTTTGGCGCTATCAACATTCATTATCAATGCAAGTTTAGGTGGTATTTTATTCTGGGCTATACTTACCTTTAGCATTTACTTTTTTGTTTTCAAAAGAGAAGCATCCATGCAATTTGTCAATACCATTGTATTGTGTTTCTCGTTTGTGGTGATCGGTTATTCTTCTTACAGCATGATTATCATTCGTTCATTGGACAATCCTCCAATTGACATGAATGATCCAGAACAACCCTTTTCATTGTTGAGTTATTTAAACCGCGAGCAGTATGGTGAAAACCCATTGGTTTATGGTCAATACTTTTATGCAAAAGTGATTGACATTAAAAAGGGTCCTATGCAATACGCAAAAGGATCAGACGGAAAATATACTGAAACTGGCGAAAAATTAGAGCGTGTTTATGACCCTAAAGATTGTACCATTTTCCCCAGAATGTGGGCAGATAGAGCCGATTATGTAGCTGCATACCGTGAGTGGGAAAAAATGCCAGGTGAGAAAAAAGCAACATTTAGTAAAAACGTTCACTTCTTGTTTAGTTACCAATTGGGCTTTATGTACTGGAGGTATTTCTTTTGGAATTTTATAGGCAGACAAAATGATGAACAGGGTTATGGAGATATATTAAGAGGAAATTGGTTATCTGGAATAAAATTCATCGATGAAAGCATGTTGGGTCCAATCTCACAAGCGCCTGACAGTATTAAAAACAACAAAGCACACAACACCTACTTCTTCTTACCTCTAATTTTAGGTATCATTGGGTTGGTTTACCACTTTAAAAAAGCCAAAGAAGATGCAATTGTTGTATCCACCTTGTTCTTGTTTACGGGTTTCTTTATCATTCTTTATTTGAACTTCCCTGCCCACCAACCAAGAGAAAGGGATTATGCTTACGTGGGCTCATACCAAACATTTATGATTTGGATAGGTCTTGGCGTTTTAGCCCTGGTGGAATGGTTTGGAAAACGAATGAATAAAAATGTGGCAGCGGCTGGGGCTGGAATTTTAGCCGTTGCGGCTGTTCCAGTATTAATGGGAACGCAAAACTGGGACGACCACAACCGCTCAAACAGGTATACTGCGCTTCATTTTGCAGAAGACTATTTAAATTCTTGTGACAAAGATGCTATCTTGTTTACCAATGGTGATAACGATACTTACCCTTTGTGGTATGCACAAAATGTTGAAGGAATTCGTTCCGATGTAAGGGTCATTAATTTAAGTTTATTAAATACCGATTGGTATGCTGATGGGCTTAAAAGACCTGCATATGGAAGTGCGCCTGTTAATTTCAGTATGACACCTGATAAATACAAACAGGGCACCCGCGATTATGTCGTTCATTATGAAAATCCTGAACTGGCTCAGCGTTATGGAATCAATAATACTGATTTTTATAACCTATCCAATATCATTAGTTTTATGAGTGATGACAATGAGCCAATGGGTACTGTTCAAACTCAAGGTGGCGAATCGTTGAGGTATTATCCAACTAAAAAGTTCTTTTTAAAGGTTGATAAAAATGCTTGCTTAAAAAATGGGGTAGTTAAACCAGAAGATGCGCCTTTGATGGTTGACAGTATCAAGTGGGAAATAGGAAACCAAACCCTCATGAAAGCTGATTTAATCTTATTAGACATCATCGCTAGCAACATCAACACCAGGCCTATTTATTGGGCCATTACCACTGGTAGCGACGTGTATTTAAACCTACAGCCTTATTTCCAATTGGAGGGTTTAACTTATCGTTTGGTACCGGTGCTCAACACTTTTACACAAGATGGTAATACCGGAAGAATCAATACCAATATTTTGTATGACCATTTAATGAATAAATTTAAGTGGGGCAATATGGAAGCCGAAGGGGTTTACCTTGATGAAACCATTTTAAGACAAACTAAAAACTTTAGAAACATCTTCTTCAGATTGTCTGAGGCGCTCACAATGGAAGGTAAAAAAGATTCGGCAGTAAAAGTAATTGATTACTGCTTAAAAGTGCTTCCAAAAGACCAAGTACAATATGATGTTTTTGTGGTTAGATTAATTGAGGCCTATTACGCCGCTGGCTCTAAAGACAAGGCTGTAGCGTTGAGCAAAGATCTATTCGGTTTCTTTGAAGAAAGGGCAAAATATTTTATGTCTTTCAAAGACAAAAGAGGACAAGTAAAACCAGAATTAGAAGACCACATGCAAATCATGAATTACCTGGTACAAATGGCAGAGTTTAACCAACAAAAGGCTTTAAACGAAGAATTAAAATCAAGAATTGGAAAACTTCAGGCCGGTCAATAAGCGCCCAAACAACATGGGCAAATCTGCCGATCAACTCATTTATGGCCCGCACGCATTGATAGAATCAATTCGTGCGGGCGTTGATATTACTAAAGTAATGGCCATTCGTGGCTCGTTTGGTCAACTACTCGACGATGCCCTTAAAGCGTGTAGAGAAGGTGGCATTCCAGTGCAATTTGTACCAAGAGAGCGATTCGATTTTATCCGAGAAAAAAACCACCAAGGAGTTTGTGGTTTTATTTCACCCATCAGCTACCACCAACTCGATTTGTTAATTCCAAAATTATTTGAAGAGGGTAAAGACCCCTTTTTGCTAATTTTGGATAGGGTAACTGACGTGAGAAACCTAGGGGCAATTGCCAGAACCGCATACTGTGCCGGTGTAGATGCTATAGTTATACCCAAAACAGATGCTGCACCAGTCAACGAAGATGCCATTAAAACATCAGCTGGTGCACTGCTAAAAATACCCGTTTGTAGAGAGGCGCACCTCAAAACCACCATGGAGTATTTAAATCAGTCAGGGTTTAACACCATTGCATGCACCGAAAAAGCAAAAGACCGCTTGAGTCAAACAGACATGAGTGGCCCCATTGCACTAGTCATGGGAAATGAAGAATCGGGCATTTCTCCAGAATTATTAAAACGTTGTACGTATTTGGCTAAAATCCCCATGGATTTTGGGGTCAGTTCGCTCAATGTATCTGTAGCGGCTGGCATAGCAATGTATGAAGCACTAGAGCAGAGAAGACCATCTCGAACACTAGAAGAATAGGCCTTAAACCTACTCTTTAATGAATTTTTCTAACAATATTCCTTTGTCTGAAATGGCGGACAATACATAAATACCGTTTGCCAAATGGGCAACATCAATGGTATTGTTTAAAGCCAATCCTTCAGCTACAATTCTACCACTTAAATCAGTAATTTTATATTGATTGCAGCTAACTCCTTCAACCGTTAAACTAGTTGTTGCTGGAACCGGATAAAGTTTGTAGTCATGCACACTCAGTTTGGGCAAACCAATTCCTGTTCCATCATAATCAATGATTATTCGCAACGTATTTTGCTTAAACATCAAGGCACTGGTATCTACTCCTATTAAATTGGTGAGTGCAATAATAAAATCTTTTTTACCCCAGAACTTTGAGTCAGCAACTGGATTAATTTTAAACTTCTTTCTGTTACTACCATTATATATGGTTGTACCAATAGGAAACTTGTATTGTTGAGAAGAAAAATTATAATGAACACCATTTTGTGCAGAGCCGTCAATGCTTGAAATTGTGGCACCTACTTGTGAATCTAGTGTATCGTTGTTGGGTGTGAATACCACCAACTCAAAAGCTGATGAGGTGTCTGTATTAGAAAAATTATCATAGCCTTGAACTGCAAATCCAAACTGAATTTGTGCGTTTGCGAAAAGGCTGGTTAAAAATAAAGCGCTAATAATCAATGTTTTTTTCATGCGTTGGTTATTTTGTATAGGGGCAATCCCAAATACTTATTTACAAGTTTAATAAAATTATTTGATGAATTTGGTTATACGAACTATCTAATTTTAATTTTTTGTCCTTGGCTGATTGTATCTGTTAAATTTGGGTTCAACTCCATTAACTCTTTGGTTGTTTTACCATATTTTCTAGCTACGGAATACCGGGTTTCTCCTTGTTGAACCTCATGGTAAAATGTTTCCTGGCTCGTCTCTTTACTTGCATTAGGAACCACAACCAACACTTGACCTATTAGAATTTGTGCGTTATTTAGGTTGTTTGTTGCCATTAAGTCTTCAAGCGTAATTCCATAAGTATTTGCTATGGCATAAAGCGTTTCACCAGCTCTTACAGTATGAACCCCAGGAACCCTTTGTGGTTCTTTGGTATCTGCAGTTTTAATGGCCGGATTGATAATCAATTTTTGACCAACCTCAATGCTATCCGTTAGCAGCGCATTTATAAATTGAATGGCATCAACTCTTACGCCATACTTTTTACCTATACCAAATAGGGTTTCTCCCTTTTGAACTGTGTGAAAAAAGCTGAGGTTTTCTTTAAAATCATGTAATGAATCTGAGTTGGTGTTTTCGTTGACCTCAACTGGTTTTGCTGTTTCGATATTTTGAATTGGGTTGTCTGTTACGGTTTCGGTATATACAATTTTGGCAGCGGTAGTATCTGCTAAAACAATTGGAACTGTGGGTAATTGTTTCAATTTAGGTGGGCTGGTTCTCGTTTCGTTTAGTTGAACAAACTCACCTGTTGCGGGCTCTTGTCCTTCTTGTAGTAAGTTTTTCTCTAATAATTTATCGAGTCTAATGGCATAGTGTTGAGCTATCCAATGCATGTTTTGCCCATCAGAAACAATGTGTACGAGAGTTTCAGATTTGTTTTTCTTTTGCTTAATATAGACCGTATCACCCGGCTTACACACTGCATCTTTTTTAAGATCATTGTACCTGTATACCTGAAAAACTTTTAGATCAAAATCGAGTGCAATTTCAGCATAGCTTTGACCCAACTTAGCAACTACCCCCGGCACGCCATTTACCATAATTTGTTTGCCAAAATCCTTTTGCTCTTCTAGTTTATTGGCTAAGATTGATTCGTTTTCTTTGGTGCTTGCTTTTTCTTTATCAAACCGTTGCAGGTTGTGTCTTTCAATGAAAGTAACCAACAGTTCTGCATATTGTGGATTGGTGGCGTATCCAGCTCTTTTTAAACCTTTGGCCCACTCTACATAGTTGGTGGGATCTAAATCAAAAAGAAAGGCATACCTGCTGTTTCTCATTAAAAAAGCAGAATGGTCTTCATAGCTTTCTGCAGCGTGTTTGTATTTTCTAAAACACTCATTAGGAGCATCGTCATCTTCATAAATGGTTTCACCCGTCCAGGTTGACTTACATTTGATCCCAAAATGATTGTTTCCCTCAACCGCCAACCTGCTATTTCCGTTCCCACTTTCCAAAATACCCTGAGCCAGTGTAATACTGGCTGGAATTTTATTTCTATGCATTTCATCAACTGCAAGTGCTGAATATTTCTGTATGTATTGCTCTACTGTGAGTTTAGCCAAAGGAATAGTTGAAGTTTCTTGAGAAAAAACTCTTGAAGTCAACAAACAAAAGAAAAGTAATGTTAAGCTGTTTTTCATGTGATACCTACAAATTTAACCCTATTGACAGAAGCCAAAAATATAGCACCAAAAGGTTTTGCCTTGCTTTGCCAACAATGTACAGTATATTGTTCAATAGATACTGATTGGACTTTGCTTATAAAAGCTATTTTTGTAAAAAAACTAACGCCCATATTCATGAGTAGAATATTAAAATATGGTTTCCTCTTTTTGTTGCTTCTCGTGGTTGATAGTGCACATGCACAACTCAAGCAAAAACCAAGCTGGAAAATTACAATCAGCCCAGAAACCCCAAAAATTGGAGAAGTCGCAGAAATATTGTTGAAAAGCCCAATTGAAAAAGATTGGTACATGTATGCTAACGATTTCAGTGAAGATGTTGGCCCTGTAGTTGCACAAATCCAATTCAAGAAAACCAATGAGTTTGAATTGGTGGGAAAAACCAAACCCAGGGGTAACCACAAAAAGTTTGATGAGGTATTTGGGGGTGAGGTTTCAACCTTTACCAAAGAAGCTGTTTTTACACAAAAAATACGCGTTTTAAATGACAATCCAAGCATCAAGGTTAGCCTTGAATTTCAAGAGTGTTCTCAGGTAACAGGAATGTGTGTGTTGTTTGAAGACGAATTGAACTTACGTGTAAAAACCACAAAAACAGATTCTGATTTAGCTTCGGTAACTGTTAAAAATGAAGCCATTAATATAGATACTACACGGGCTGTTGAAACAAATACAGAAACTGCTGTTGAAACAAACAACACTATCCCTACAAAATCTGAAACCAGTTTGTTTGCGTTTTTAATATTTGCCCTAATGGGTGGTTTAGTTGCTGTACTTACACCTTGTGTTTTTCCAATGTTGCCAATGACGGTAACTTTTTTCACAAAGAAAAGCGATACTAAGACTTTGGCTATAAAACGCGCACTAGGCTTTGGTTTGAGTATAGTAATCATTTACTCATCATTGGGGTTGGTTTTTTCTTTATTAGGATTGGGCCCAGACTTTGGAAATTGGTTAAGTACAAGTTGGGTTCCAAACATTTTATTCTTCGCCATTTTTATGGTTTTTGCTGCAAGCTTTTTGGGCTTATTCGAAATCACACTTCCCCATTCTTTTGTGAACCAAATAGACTCCAAAAGTAATATGGCTTCTTTTGCTGGTGTGTTTTTTATGGCATTTACGCTTGTGTTGGTTTCATTTAGTTGTACCGGCCCTATCGTTGGTAGCCTACTTATTGAAGCGGTTGGTGGCGCCATTGCTAAGCCTCTATTAGGTATGGCGGCGTTTGGTGCTGGTTTGGCTTTACCTTTTACACTTTTTGCCATATTTCCATCATGGATACAGGGATTACCTAAATCTGGTGGCTGGTTAAATTCTGTGAAAGTGGTATTGGGGTTTTTAGAACTTGCACTTGCATTTAAATTCTTATCTATTCCTGACCAAACTTACCATTGGGGTTTATTAGACAGGGATGTTTACCTTGCCATTTGGATTGCTATATTTACATTAATGGGTTTGTATTTGATAGGAAAACTTAGATTGAGTCATGATGGAGAAAGTCAAGCAATAGGCGTTCCAAGGTTGTTTTTAGCCATTGCTACTTTTAGCTTTGTAATTTATTTAATTCCCGGAATGTGGGGTGCGCCACTAAAGGGGTTGTCGGGATACTTACCCCCAATTGAAACGCTTGATTTCAAATCAAATGTTGGTGTTTCAGAACAAGTAGAATCTGGTCAATCGCATAAAGGCAGCAAATACCAAGACATTTTTAAATTGCCACATGACATTGATGGCTTCTTTGATTACAAAGAAGCATTGGCTTATTCAAAAAAAGTAAACAAGCCTATTTTTATTGATTTTACTGGACACGGTTGTGTAAACTGTAGAGAAATGGAAGCAAATGTTTGGAGCGACCCTGAGGTTTTAAAACTCCTAAAAACCGAATTTGTGGTACTTGCGCTTTATGTAGACGACAAAACAAAATTACCCGAAAAAGAGTGGTATTTAAGCAAATATGATGGTAAAGAAAAAAAGACTATCGGAAAACAAAACTTTGATCTTCAAATTACAAAGTTCAATGCGAATGCTCAGCCCTATTATGTGATTTTAGATGCGAACGAAAAACTGCTAACTCAGCCAAGGGCTTATGATTTAGACATTCCCCACTTTGTTCAATTTTTAAAAGATGGAATTAAAAACTACCAGCACTAATTATATGAAAAGCAGCATAAAAAAACATTTTGAAGAGGCACAATCAGTTATAGGAGCATTCTTGGCCGATGATACCAATTTTGAAAAAATAGACACAGCTTTGGGTTTGATGGTTCAAAGCATCAAGGATGGTGGTAAGATATTGTCTTGCGGCAATGGTGGAAGCATGTGTGATGCCATGCATTTTGCTGAAGAATTAACCGGTAAATACAGAAATGATAGGCCA